>JAZREW010000133.1:0-19450 GCA_045661005.1 Acutalibacteraceae bacterium
CACGGCAGAATGGAATATATGTCCGCCTTTATTGTTTCTATTCTTATATTATTGGTTGGTATAGAATTATTTGAAACCTCGGTTAATGCCTTGATAGACGGTAAATCAGCGCCAAAATATTCTATGTGGGCAATTATAATATTAGTAATTTCTATTCTAGCTAAATTTTGGATGTTTGTTTTTAACCGTAAAATCGGCAAAATAATAGATTCCAAGGCATTGCGTGCCACCGCACAGGATTCACTAAACGATACTGTTTCTACCTTGGTGATACTTCTTTCTGTAATGATAACTAGTATATTTGCCATACCGTTTAATCTTGACGCTGTAATGGGTATACTTGTAGCCATATTTATACTCTATTCAGGTTATTCCTCTGCTAAATCTACACTAGACCAGATATTAGGCATGCCGCCCGAAAAAGAGCTTATAGAGCAAATTGAAAGCACTATACTTTCTTACCCCGAATTTACGGGCATTCACGATTTAATTGTGCATAACTACGGTCCGGGCAGGCAGTTCGCTTCGGTTCATGTTGAAGTGCCGCAAAATATTGACATTGTAAAATGCCACGAACAAATTGACCTGTGCGAAAAATTAATATACAAAAACTTAGATGTTTCTATTGTAATACATATGGATCCTATTGATACCGATGACGAAACCGTAACCGCTACACGTAAAAGGATGTCTGAAGCGCTTATGGTTATTAACGAAAAATTAAGCTTGCACGATTTCAGAATGACGCCCGTTTGCGAAAATCAAACAAATTTAATTTTCGACGTTGTTGTTCCGGCAGATATAAAGCTTACTAATTCAGAGCTTTGCGATAAGATTAACCATTTAGCAAAGCTTATTAACCCCACTTTCACCTGTGTTGTAACAATTGATAAAGATTATACATAAAAGTTAAGAGTCTGAGAAAAATTCTCAGACTCTTATATTTTACTCTAAAATATAAACTTCCATATTACGCACGCCAAAAGACTGACAAGCGCTTTCAGATGTTAAGAATAGGTCTATACCTGTAGGATGACGTCTTACAAATCCACCGGTATCTGCAGCTACAGCATAACCGTATATATAGTTACCGCTAGGTGACTTAATATATAACTTTGTACCGTAAGGAATTACCTTAGGATTAACTGCAATATAACCCGGCATTGGTGCTACACCTGTAGCGCAGTTGTTACCTGTATAGGTATAAGCTGTAGCACGTACAGTCATTACAGACTTATAGTTTAGAGGGTTGCCGTTTTCATCAAGCTCAATAGTGCTGCTTGGGGTAAGCCAAGAAACTGCTTGAACATCAGCGCTGGTTTTTATAGCCTTAACAACCTCTTTTGTGCCTACAACCTGTCTGGCACTTACTGGCTCAACCACTACTGTGCTGGCGGTAATATTCTTCTCTACCGACACACCGTTTACAAGCTTTTCTGTGTAGCTTATTTCTTTTAATCCGTTTTGACCTGAACGTTCAACTGTTGTAACGCCCTTTTCGGCCTCATTAGAATAAACTGTTTCAATTGCAAAAGGAATATTCTCTGTGTAATTACCAACTACATAGCCTATATCTGTGTAATCGATATAAGTTGTGTCATTAATAACAGTATCTGCAGAAGGCTGTACAAAATCGTGTTCGTCAACCGTATATCCGCATGATGCTAAAATTTCAGCTACTGTGCCTGTGGAAACCTGTTTTTCTACAGTTTGGTTGTTGTGAGTGATATACACAGGAAATGTATATGCTATTTCAACCGAAGTTGTTCTTCCTGAACTGGAGGTTTTCTTAATGTTATAGCTGTTTGATTTGAAACCCATACCGGAAAGTACTGTTGTAACATTGTTACTTATAGTACGTATAGTATAAGTATTCTCACCGTCAAAAATATTTACAGTGTAAATGGAATAGCTTAAAAAAGTAACTACCGCTACGGTCAAAGCGGTCATAACCGCCAAACAGCCTACGCGCATTTGCTTACAGGAAAAAACCTTGAGCAAATGATACTTTATTTTTTCTATCATCCAATGACTCCTTTGTTTGACTTAGCTTAAAAACCTTAAGTCGTTTTACAAGCAAAAAACCATAAATTTCAAAAACTTTCGCTTGCGGATTATCATTATACTCAAGCTTTTAAACTATGTCAAAGAATTTTCTTGTGCCTTTTTTGTGCTTTTTGACCAAAAAAAACTCATTTTTTAAAATTGTTACAGGTTTGTAACCTTTTTAAGAGGTTTATATTGACATTTTTTGTCAACATCATTGTGCAACCCTACAAAAAGAGCACTACTATGTGCATAAAAATGACTATAAAAACGCCCTTTGCACTAAAGATAGTGTATTTTAAAAGACTTTTTCAAGTATGACACTAAATATCGTATATCATTTTTTTAAAAAAACTTTACAACACTTTTTAATTATGTTATATTTAATAGGATATTTGATTATTTAACTAGTATATATATATATTATATTTGTGTAGGTTTGATAATATTCCTAACTTGTCCAAATAAACACACATATATATAATAGGTATACCCGGCTTTTGCCGTGATATATAAAAAATCTCTGTAATACAAAAGTTTAGTTTGTATTAGGGGTAAAAATGGAGGAAGTAAAATGAAGCTTTTCTACAACGTAGAAGACAAACCCAAGTTTGGACAGCTTATTGTTTTTGCCATTCAGCAGTTACTTGCTATTATGGCGGCTACATTGGTTGTTCCGGTAATCATCAATTCAAACGCAAATCTCACAGGCAACGATGCTATGAGCACGGCCGCAGCACTTTTTGGTGCAGGTATTGGTACATTGGTTTACGTACTATTTACTAAAGCTAAAAGCCCTGTTTTTCTTGGCTCATCATTTGCATTCTTAGGTTCTATGACCGCTGCTTTCGCAGGTGCTGCAAGTGTTGCAGTAGGTTACCTTGGAATTATTATGGGCGCCTTTTTCGCCGGCTTAGTTTATGTTGTTATTGCAATTATTGTTAAGTTTGTTGGTGTTAATTGGATTAACAAGCTTATGCCTGCTGTAGTTATTGGACCAACAGTTGCTATTATAGGTCTTTCACTAGCAGGAAACGCTATAGGCGATTTACAAAAATCAAATGCCGGTGTAGGCTCTCCACTTATTGCAGTTCTTTGCGGTATTGTAACTTTAATAGTAGTAACCCTTTGCTCAACATACGGCAAGAAAACTGCTAAGCTTATTCCTTTTATTATAGGTATACTTTCAGGTTACGCAGTTGCAGCTATATTTACCGGTATAGGTTATGCTGCTAATATTGATGCTCTTAAGGTTTCTGACTTTACACCTATTACTGCTTTATGGACTGATGGTATTACAATTAATACATTCTTTACACTACCTAAGTTCACATTCTTAACAGCTCTAGGCGGCTTTAATGAACTTAGTGGTGCTTATGTAGGTACCATAGCTGTAGCTTATATGCCGGTTGCTTTCGTTGTTTTTGCTGAGCATATTGCCGACCATAAGAATATTTCTTCTATTATTGATAGAGACTTACTTACAGAGCCGGGCCTTTCACGCACCTTACTTGGTGATGGTATAGGTTCTATGGCAGGTGCATTTTTCGGCGGTTGCCCTAACACAACCTACGGTGAATCTGTAGCTTGCGTTGCTATTACAAGAAACGCATCTGTTGTTACCATCATCACAGCCGCAATAGGCGCCATCGTTATTTCTTTCATCGCTCCGTTTGTTGCTTTTGTTAACTCTATTCCCTCTTGCGTAATGGGCGGTGTTTGTATGGCACTTTACGGCTTTATAGCTGTTAGCGGTCTTAAGATGGTACAAACCGTAGACCTTAACGAAAACAAAAATCTATTCGTTGTATCTTCAATTCTTATTGCAGGTATAGGCGCTCTTTCACTTACATTTTGTAAAATCACAATTACATCTATTGCTACTGCACTCATTTTAGGTATAATTGTAAATATTATTCTTTCACGTAAAAATGAAACTACCGAAGAATAATTTATAAATTAAATTTATTACAAAGGCTCGAAAAGGATTTTCCTTTTCGAGCCTTTTTTAATACCGCAAAATTATATTAATGGAACATTGTTTGCACGCCATCAACAAACTCGCCTACTGCCTTTACAAGCTTTGTAGAGCCCTTAGCAACGTTTTTATGGTCTTGTAGCATAACCTTGCCTACAGCTAAAGCAGCGGCACCTGCTATCATTCCTGCACCTAATCCCTTTATAAAAGACATTGAATTGTTTTGCATAACATTAAACCTCCCTTTGCAAGAATATTATTCCCACAAAGAGAGGTTTTATTTTTTATAATTTTAATTAATTAGCGAAAAATTGTTCATACCAAACAAGGAAAGTGTAAACTGTCCAAATTTTACGGCTTACATCTGCTTTGCCTGATTTATGTGTATCAAGCAATTCAACTAATTTTTCAGTATTAAAATACTTCTGGGCAGCTTCGCTCGTAAACATAGCCTTTACTATATTATAATACTTGTCCTCAGCAAGCCATACTCTAATCGGCACAGGGAAACCAAGCTTATCCTTAGTAGCCGTTCTCTTAGGCAAGGTTTTTTCTGCCGCTTTTCTTAAAGCCAGCTTAGTAGTTACAGTATTAGCACGGCATTTAAGCGGTATAGTACTGCTAAACTCCATAACCTTTTTATCTAAGAACGGAACTCTTAACTCTAACGAATTAGCCATACTTGTTTTATCGGCTTTAAGCAGAATATCACCCATAAGCCACATATTAATGTCTAAATACTGCATTTTTGTTACAGTATCCTTATCCTTTACTTCGTCATAGAACTTGCCGCAAAGAACCTTAGGCTCTACCGCTTTTTTAGCTTTTTCGCTCTTTAAAATGCTGTTACGCTCTTTAACAGAGAATATATTAGCATTACCTATAAAACGTTCTTCTATGGTTTTACCACGGCGTACAAGATAATTTATACCGTGCTTTTGCGGTAAATGCTCACAAATTTTAGAAATTATACGGCGTATTGCAAATGGTAGCTTATCATACGCTGTTAAAGTTAACGGTTCTTGGTATATTCTATAACCGCCGAAAAGCTCATCTGCACCCTCACCTGACATTACAACCTTTACATGCTCGCTTGCAAGCTTACTTACAAAGTAAAGTGCAATAGCGGCAGGGTCAGCTAAAGGCTCGTCCATATGATACTGTATTGTACCAAAGTTGCCCCAATATTCTTCGGGTGTAATTACCTTTGAAATATTTTCAACACCTATAGTATCAGCAAATTCTTTAGCAAAATGAATTTCGTTATATCTGTCACCGTCAGGACTTTCAAAGCCCACGGTAAAGGTTTTATCTACATTAGCCGCCTCGGCAATATAACTTGAATCTATACCTGAAGAAAGGAAAGAGCCTACCTCTACATCGGCAATTTTATGTGCCGCTACCGATTCACGAACGGTTTTATCTGTAATATCTGCAAAATATTCAAGTACACCATCAGTCTCATTAAATTCGGGACGCCAATAACGGTTGGTTTTCATTTCGCCATTTTTAAAAGTAAAGCTATGTGCAGGTGGAAGTTTATAAACATTCTTAAAGAAGGTTTCCTCTGTAGGTGAATACTGGAACGAAAGATAATGGCCTAGCGCATCCTCGTTAAGCTCCTTTTTAAATTCGGGATGTTCAAGAAAAGATTTGATTTCAGAACCGAAAATAAAGCTTTCACCCATAAATGTATAATAAAACGGCTTTATACCGAACATGTCACGTGCGGCGAAAATTGACTTATCCTGTCTGTTAAATATAACAAACGCAAACATACCACGAAGACGGGTAACCATATCCTCGCCCCATTCTTCGAAACCGTGAAGCAAAACCTCACTATCAGAATTATTTGCAAAGGTATGACCTGCCTCAATAAGCTCAGCACGTAAATCCTTAAAATTATAAATTTCGCCATTAAAGGTAAGCACCAAAGACTTATCCTCATTAAACATAGGTTGGTCGCCCTCAGCCAAATCTATAATGCTAAGTCTTCTAAAACCTAAAGCAATATCTTCATCAACAAACTTACCTGCCGAATCAGGTCCACGATGAACTATTCGGTTCATCATTTTTTCAAGTACCGTACCGTCATCCTTAATAAAATTGGTAAAACCGGTAAATCCACACATTGTGAATCCTCCTTAAAGAAAACTAAATTTTATCTTTTAATTTTTTAAAAACCGTTTGTGCCGCTGTGCCGGTAACAAAACCGCCCACAAGAGCCGATAAAAGCAATATCGGCAAATAATAAAATATTCCGCCGCCTAAAATTAAAAACGCACACATTAGCTGTGTTAAATTATGCGCCAAAGCACCTACAATGCTAATTCCCACAAAACCTACCGATTTAAGTTTTGAAAAAAGACACATAACTATAAACGAAATTATACCGCCCGACAAAGAGTATATAAGTACCGTAGGAGCTGAAAACAACAACGCCGAAAGCAAAATTCTTACAATATTAACCGCAAAAGCACCTTTTTTATCCCCTATAGCTATAAGCAAAAGTGCCACCGAATTTGCAAGACCTATCTTTATACCCGGAGCTATAAAATCAAAAGAGATTAAATGCTCTATAAAGCCAAATACAATACAAAGCGCCGAAAGCACACCGTAAATACATATTCTTTTAGCCATAAAAGAGCTGCTCCTTATTTATATTTCCGCAAAAAACATTTTAACTTTCAGTAGCTACAACTATTTTTCCGTTTTTTATTAAAAAATCTAAATTACCGCTAATATCTGTGCGGTAAACAGTAGCACCTATAGCCTCAAAATCTGCTAAAACCTCGTTATGCGGATGTCCATACATATTATCTTTTCCTGCCGAAATTGCTATAAATTCAGGTTTCATAGCCTTTAGAAAATCTTCACTATTAGAAGTGCTGCTACCGTGATGCCCCGCTTTAAATACATCGCATTTAAGGTTTAAACCCTCTTTAAGCAACGCTTTCTCAACCTTAGTTTCAGCATCACCCGTAAACATAAACTTAAGTCCGTCAATTTCTGCCATTACCATGAGTGAACGATTATTTTCGTCACTCATTTCATCAAAAGCCGCCAACACAGTAAGCTCAAACTCGCCTATTTCAAAATTCATACCCTGTTGTGCAGTGTGTACCTTGCCACCTAAATTTGTAACCTTGTTTATAATAAACTGAGCATCCGCAAGGCCTTCACTTTCAACCGAAATTTCAGGCAGAATAACATTATCAACAGAATACTTTTCAGAAATTCCCCTTATGCCACCGGTATGATCGGTGTGCAAATGAGAAATTAATAAAACATCTATTTTATCAATGCCATATTCTTCTAAACTTGCACATAAATCACCAACACTAGCTTCTGTGCCGGTATCTATCAACGCAGAATAACCGTTACTGTAAATAAGCGCACAGTCACCCTGACCCACATCAACAAAACGCACAAAATCTTGTGAAGTATCAAGTTGCGAAGTGGAACCAAATTCAAAGCTACCCGAGGTTACAAAATAAGCTATGCAAACGAGTAATATTAATATAAGAGAAACGATAACCGAAGTGATTTTTCTTATAATATTTTCGTTACCCTTAGGCATTATTCTTCACCCTGAGCTTCACGTTCTAACAACTGGTCTTTTGAAATAAGAACCTTTCTGGGTTTTGAACCCTCATACGGACCTACAACACCACGTTGTTCCATTTCGTCAACAATTCTTGCCGCTCTGGCGTAGCCTAGCTTTAGCTTGCGCTGTAAAAGTGATGTTGAAGCCATACCGTTTTCAACAACAACCTTAATAGCCTCTTGTAACATTGGGTCTTCATCAGGACCATCTTCAGCAAGACCTGTTTTCTGTTTCTTTTCTACTGCAGCTTGACGTTCAATTTCAAACATAACGTTATCGTCATAATCGGCAGTACGGTCGCCCTTAATAAAATCTACAACCCTTTCAACCTCTTCATCGCTTACAAAACAACCTTGAATACGATTAGGTTTATTAGAACCCACAGGACTAAACAACATATCACCCCTGCCCAACAGCTTTTCGGCACCGGCAGAATCAAGTATAGTACGGCTATCTATTTGAGAAGATACCGCAAATGCAATACGTGTAGGAATATTAGCCTTAATAACACCTGTTACAACATCTACCGAGGGACGTTGTGTAGCAATAATAAGATGCATACCCGCAGCTCTTGCCTTAGCGGCAATTCTGTTTATAGAATCTTCAACCTCGTTAGGTGCGGTCATCATAAGGTCTGCAAGCTCGTCAATAATTATTACTATGTGAGGCATTTTTTCAATTTCGCCACGTTCTTCTTCCGGCATCGATTCAACAAAGCGGTTGTAACCCGCTAAATCTCTAACACCTCTATCGGCAAACATTTTATAACGTTTTTCCATTTCGGTTACTGCCCAACCCAATGCGCCCGAAGCTTTTCTCGGGTCGGTAACAACAGGCACCAACAAATGCGGAATACCGTTATAAATACCAAGCTCTACTACCTTAGGGTCTATCATTAAAAGCTTTACCTCTTCGGGTGTAGCTTTATACAAAATACTCATAATAATAGTATTAATACAAACCGATTTACCAGAACCCGTAGCACCCGCAATAAGTCCATGCGGCATTTTGCCAATATCAGCTACAACTGCATTACCGCCTATATCTCTACCCATAGCTACAGTAAGCTTACTTTTAGCAGATGTAAATGCGGGAGATTCTAAAATACCACGCACATCTACAACATCGCTTTGCTTATTAGGAACCTCAATACCTACTGCCGCCTTATTTGGAATAGGCGCTTCAATTCTAACACCGGCGGTTGCAAGGTTAAGCGCAATATCATCTGCAAGATTAGTTATCTTACTGATTTTAACACCGGCACAAGGTTGTAATTCGTACCTTGTAACTGTAGGACCACGGCTTATATCTACTATTCTTGTTTCAACACCAAAAGAACGCAAGGTCTCTACCAAATGCTCGGCTGTAACCTCTGAGCCTGCCGCTGCAGCTTTGTTGCCCGCATCTGATGCCTTTAGCAATGTAAGCGGAGGGAATTCATAACCGTTATCACTAGCAGTATCAAGTTCCTTGTCTAAATCTTCTGTGAATTTATCTGTTTCAGCCTTAAAATCTATTTTTTCAGGTTCTGCCTCACGTTTTTCTTCGGCTTCTGTGGCGGTAACCTTTAAGGCTTCTGCCATATACACCTTATCCTCAGCACCCTCTGGCGGCTCTGGTATTTCTGCCTGGGTGGGAGCTTCTTTAATAGGCTCGTCATAATAAGTGCTTACTACCTTGCGTTGCTTATCGTTAAGCGAGGTTTTAACCTTTTTGCGCTTTTCGGGTATATCGTCAACCGGAATATCAACATCAAAGCCTTTTATAACCTTAAGCTTTTTCTCGCCACTTTGATGTTCTAAATCACGCTCAGCACGTAATTGATATGCACTTTCTGCCTGTTCAGATATTACCTTAACAGGTTTTGAAACCGAACGGAACAAGCCTATAAGAGTTGTTCCTGTAATTATCATAAAGAAAACAAAAATAAGCAGAATTATTGTTATTGCAGCGCCAGTTTTACCAAAAGCCAAATAAAGCGGTTGCCCGATAAGTGCGCCTAAAAATCCGCCACTTTTAAGTTCAGTACCTGCAGTATATCCATTTGCTAAATGCTTCCAAAAACTTATATTCTCTTCATGTTTTGAAAAAATATCAACCGCAGAGCCTATAAAGGTTACTAACAAACCTGATTCTATTATTTTAGCGGTTATAGAACCGTTTATACGATCCAGCGCAAACATAATCGCAATAAATCCCATTAAAAATGGGTAAAAATATGCGGTTACGCCAAAAATACCAAATATTACATTATGAAGCCAAGCCCATACATTTTCACCCTTTATAAATACAACACAAAGGAAAAGTATTGCTACAGCAAACCATATAACAGACATTAACTGTCTCTTTCCATCATTCATTTGAGCAGTTGCTTTGCTATTTGCAGAATGCTTGCTACTTCCTTTCTTTTTAGCTGACATTTTATAATCTCCTTAAAAAGCATAATATTCCATCTTTTAATACTTAATTATACTATATTTAGTCAAACTATGCAAGCACTAAAACAATATATATTAAATAAAATATACCCGGTTTTGCTATAATGGTTATCATTTGTCGAAGCAGTAAAACGGTTTCGACAAAACAAAATCATTATAACACAAAGCCGAGTATACATTTTAAACATTTAAATCTTTATTTATTTGTTCTTTTAATTCTTCCAGCGAATCAAACTTCTTTTCTTCTCTTAAAAATTCTATAGGTGTAAGTCTTAAACACTCACCATACAAATTGCCCGAAAAGTTTTTAATATAAGTTTCGCATATCACAAAATCCGATTCAAAGGTAGGTCGTATACCTATGTTTGTTATACCAAAGTATTCCTTATCATCAATATTTATCTTAGTTTTATATACGCCAAACTTCAAGTTTACCAAATCTTCGGGATATTTTTGGTTAACTGTGGGAAAACCTATTGTTCTGCCACGCTTTTGACCATGAATTACCTCTGCTTCAAAAGAGAAAGGCTCACCCAAAAGCTCTGATGCACCTTTAACATCTCCGCTTTTCAGCTTTTCACGTACTAGTGTAGAAGATATTACTGTTTCACCCAATTTTACAGGTTGAACACACCTGAATTCTATATTATTTTTATCACAGTATTCTTTAAGAGTTTGAGTATTACCCTCGCCTTTTCTTCCAAAGTGGTAATTAAAACCGCAAGAAATTAAAGACGGGTGATATTCATCACTTATAAACTGTAAAAACGCCTCGGCGCTCATATCCTTAACATCGTTAAAGTCCATAGCGTATATTTCGTCTATTCCCATACGGTAAAGCTTACTAAAACGGTCAGTCACATTCATTACAAGCTCTTTTTCGCCTAAAATAACCGATTTTGGCGGATAATAAAATGTAACTACTACCTTGTAATAATCCTGCGGTAGACTAATAACATCACTATGGCCAATATGAACACCGTCAAAGGTGCCAAATGCTATTGCTGTTTTTCTTTCCATAATTCAAGCACCTTTCTTTTAATTTACGGTTTATTTATAACACATTTTATGCCAATTTCGCTTTTTTCAAAATCAGCAAAACCTATTCCTAAAAGCTTATCGGCAAATTTCACCCTAAAAAGCTCACCGTCTACCATATCGCCAATTTTTAAACGGTCAAACCCCAGCTGACCACCATTACAAAAGCGAATAGCCTGTTTTTCGGTAACATTGAGCTCACGCAGATGGCTTACAGCCTTTTCTTCACCGAAAATATAGTCACTTATATTTTCGCTGCTAAGCTTTTCAACCGCAATGCAATCACATATCTCAAAACCTGAAGCATAGGTTCTTCTTAATTCTGTAAGTGTTGCACCGCAGCCTAAATATTCGCCTATATCACGTGCTAATGAGCGGATATAAGTCCCCTTAGAAACATGAGTTTCTATAACAAACTCATTATCCTTTAACTTTTCTAAAAGCTTTATACTGAAAATTTCTATATTTCTTGCAGGCAAATCGAGCTTTTCACCCTCACGTGCGAGCTTATAAAGACGCACACCATCTTTTTTTAAAGCAGAATACATAGGCGGAACCTGCTCAAGCTTTCCTGTGAAATGAGAAAGTGCATTTCCAAGCTCAGCTTCACCTACATTAACATTGTTTTGCGATACAATTTCGCCTGTAATATCATCTGTATCTGTAGTAATGCCAAGCTTGATTTTAGCTATATAACGCTTGTCCGCATCAAGCATAAGTGAAGAAAGTGCAGTAGCTTTACCAATAAGCACAGGCAAAACACCTGTTGCCATTGGGTCTAACGTTCCTGTATGCCCCACCCTTTTTTCACTTGCCGCTCTTTTAACTGCCGAAACCGCACCAAAAGAGGTTATGCCTTTTGGTTTATCAAGTAATATCAGACCCTGCATTAGCTTCCTCCAGCGCATTTTCAACCGCATCAAGCACAAGCTCTTTAACCTGTTCAAGATTACCGTTAACCGTAGCACCTGCGGCGCCCTTATGACCGCCACCGCCAAGCTTTCTGCAAATGGCGCTAGCGTCAAGCGGTGGATATGTTCTAAGTGACACCTTAAACTCCTGCTCTGCTATCTGCTTTAAGGTAATGCCTGCCTTTGCACCCTCTAAACTTCGGGATATAACCGCTATACCCTCAAGTTCTGTACCGCTACAGCCGGTTTCTTTCTGCATTTCTTCGGTAACGGTAAGCAAAACGCATTTATCATCAAAATGAAACTCTGCAGTTTCAAGCACCATTTTTTCAAGCTGTAAAAGATTTTTAGATTTTGTATCAAACATAAGACGGCTTATTTCAGGCGCATCAATTTCGAAATTATAAAGCTCTGCCGCAATTAAATGCGTTTTTGAAGTTACATTTGAATATTTAAACGAGCCTGTATCTGTAGCAAGACCTGTATACAAAGCCTTTGCGGTAATATTATTAATATTAACCTTCATTTGTGCTATAAGCTCATATACACATTCAGCCGCAGCCGCAGCGTCATCATCTAAATAAAGATTTTCTGCATACTGTGTGTTAGAAATATGATGGTCAATGCACAAATTTATTTTACCGGCAAATTCCTCTTGCAAAGCTCCAAGCAAGCGCTCGTCTGCTACGTCTACTGCAATTATGGTAGCATTTTCTCTTGCTATATGGTCAGTTTTTCGTACAAAATAATTGTATTTTTGAGGGATAACATCGGGGCAAAGCACGCAAGCGGTTTTACCTATTTCATTAAGAGCATAATAAAGCGCATAAGCCGAACCCAAAGTATCACCATCAGGCGAAGCGTGGGTTAAGATTATATAATTATTATGCTTTTTTAAATACCTAGCTGTCTGCTTTAAATTAAGTCTGCAGCATGCGGTACCGTTATTATTCTTCATTTTAGTTTTCCTCTTTAAAAGATTCTATTATCTTAGAGATATTAGCGCTTTGCTCTATAGAATCGTCAGCCACAAATCTAAGCTCGGGCACCTTTCTAAGTGAAAGCCTTGCACCTAACTCACGGCGCAAAAAGCCAGCCGCACCTTTAAGTGCTTTAACCGAGCTTACAGTAGCCTCGAAACCTTCTATAGCGCTCACATATACCGTAGCATAGGAAAGGTCGCCCGAAACGTCAACCTTAACAATACTTAATAGCTTACTTACACGAGGGTCTTTAATCTCACGCAAAAGCTCTGAAAGTGATAGCTTAATATCTGAAGTAATACGGTTTATTTTATAACCCGCCATTAGTCTCTATACTCCTCCATAATAAAGGCTTCAAAAATGTCGCCTTCCTTAATATCTGCAAATTTTTCAAGACTTATACCGCACTCATAACCCTGAGCAACCTCTTTAACGTCATCCTTAAAACGACGAAGTGAGTCAATCTTATCTTCACAGATAACAATACCATCTCTAACAACACGGATTTGACAAGCACGTGTTATCTTACCGTTAGTTACGTAGCTACCTGCAACAGTACCAACGTTAGAAATCTTATAAACATTACGTACCTCAACAGTACCCATTTGATTTTCACGATATTTCGGTGCAAGCATACCCTTCATAGCTGCTTGAATTTCTTCAATACAGTCATAAATTACACGGTACATACGCATATCTACACCGTCACGCTCAGCCGCAGCCTTTGCTACCGCATCAGGACGCACGTTGAAACCAACTATAATAGCATTAGATGTTTGAGCCAACATAACGTCAGATTCATTAATAGCACCAACACCGCCGTGAACAACAGCCACTCTAACCTCTTCATTAGAAAGCTTAACCAAGTTTTCACGAACAGCCTCAACACTACCCTGTACATCTGCCTTAACGATAACGTTAAGCTCTTTAAGCTCACCCTCGCTAAGATTTTCGAACAGATTATCAAGTGTAACCTTTTGCTTAGCATTAAAGATTTCTTCTTTTTGCTTTTGCTTTCTCTGTTCAACCAGCTGACGAGCAAGACGTTCATCCGAAACAGCGTCAAATACATCGCCTGCATTTGGTGTTTCTGCAAGACCCGTAATCTCAACAGGAACAGAAGGACCTGCAACCTTAACTTCTTTACCGTTTTCGTTTGTCATGACACGAACACGACCAACAGAAGTACCTGCAACTATAATATCACCCGAATTAAGAGTACCGTTTTGAACGAGCAATGATGCAACAGGGCCTCTACCCTTGTCAAGTCTAGCCTCAATAACTATACCCTTAGCTCTACGATCAGGGTTAGCCTTTAATTCCATCATTTCTGCAACAAGCAAAATATTTTCAAGCAACTTATCAATACCATCGTGTGTTTTAGCAGAAACGGGAACGCATATAGTATCGCCGCCCCACTCTTCTGGTACAAGCTCATGCTCGGTAAGCTGTTGCAAAATACGGTCAGGATTAGCCTCAGGCTTATCCATTTTATTAATAGCTACAATTACCTGAACCTTAGCGGCTTTAGCATGATTTATGGCTTCAATTGTCTGTGGCATAATACCGTCATCAGCGGCAACAACAAGCACCGCAATATCGGTAGCCATAGCACCACGCTGTCTCATAGAAGTAAACGCAGCGTGACCAGGTGTATCAAGGAAGGTAATATCTTCTCCATTGCAATTAACTCTGTAAGCACCTATATGCTGAGTAATACCGCCGGCCTCTGTATCGGTAACAGCTGTATTTCTAATAGCATCAAGCAAAGAAGTCTTACCGTGGTCAACGTGACCCATTACAACTACAACAGGACTTCTTGGCTTCAAGTTTTCTGCGCTATCCTCGGTTTCGTCCATAATCTGTTCTTCAATGGTAACAACTACAGCCTTTTCAATCTTTGCACCCATTTCGGTTACAACAATTTCTGCTGTATCATAGTCAATAACCTGATTAACAGTAGCCATCATACCAAGCTTTAGAAGTTCTTTTATAACCTCTGCCGCAGTCTTTTTCATAGCAGCCGCAAGCTCGCCTACAGTAGTTTCTTCACCTACAGTAACAGTAATAGGTGTCTTCTTAATGCGCTCTAACTGCATACGGCGCATCTTGTCAGCCTCGGTCTCACGCTTTGCACCTTGAGGACGCTTATAATCCTGAGATTTTTGCTTAATTTTCTGCTTTCTTGAATAGTTATCCTTCATAGAATTAGCAGGAGCAATAGTCTCATACTTCTCATTATATTTATCTATATTGATGTTAGAAGTACGTGTATCTACGTGACGGATTTCAGCAGGACCTCTGTTAGGAGCAACGCCCGGCTTTTTATCCTTCTTCTGTGAAGTAAATGGCTTAGGATCAGATGGCTTGTGTGCCTTTTCTTCGGTTTTCTGGGGCTTATTCTCCTCAACCTTAGGCTCAGGCTTTTTCTCCTTAGCAGTTTTTTCTTCAACCTTTTTGGTTTCTTTATTTTCTACAGGCTTTTTATCTTCTTTAACAGCAGGTTTTGCCTTTTCTTCTTTCTTTTCTGGCTTAACCTCTTCCTTTTTAACAGGCTTTTGAGCTTTATCGGTTTTTTCGGCACTTGCAGGCTTAGCTTCTGCCTTTTTAGCAGGCTTTTGTTCAGGTACTGCTTTCTTTTCCTCTACAGTTTCACCATTCTGTGCAGCAGCCGCAGCCTTTAATTGCTCAAGAATAGCCATTTGCTCTGCAAGCTTTTTATTCTTTTCTTCTTCTCTTGCTTTTTTAGCCTTTTCACGTGATTCTTTACCCATAGCAAAATATTCATCAAAATTCTTTACAGAATTATCCGCAGTAATACGGGTAAAAACCAAGCTTATTTCATCCGGCTCTAAAACTCCACCGGTTTTCTTTTCAACACCTGTTATTTCGGTGATAAGAGTTACTAAATCCTTAGATTTCATATTAAAATCCTTGGCAAGTTCACTAATTTTATATTTGTTTGTCATTAGCGCATCCTCCTTATATACATGTTTTAATCAATGTGTCAGCAAAGCCTTTATCATTAACAGCTATTATTCCGCATTTTCTTCCAACCGCATCTGACACATTTTGAATAGTAATACCGTTAAGTATAATATGGTTCGTATTGCTTTTTTGAGCAAAGTAAATAGTTTCTTTACAACTTTTTGGCGAAATATCCTCAGCCACAATAATAAGCTTAGCCTTACCCGCTTTAAGCGATGCCACACTAGCCTCATATCCGTAAGCTAATTTCCCCGCCTTTGCCGCAAATCCTAATAACGATAGTATTTTATTATTCAATATTATCAAGCTCCGTTTCAAGCTGAGCGTATATGCCGTCATCTATCTTTGTTTCAAAAGCACGGCCAAGAGCATTCGTTTTTTGCGCTTTTTGCAAGCATTCCTTACACTTGCAAATATATGCGCCCCTACCGTTTAGCTTTCCTGTAAGATCTAGTTTAATTTCACTATCACTTACCCTTACAATACGTATTAAATCCCTTTTAGGTTTCATTTCTCTACATCCGGTACACATACGCATAGGTACTTTTTTGATCCCCATAGCAGAAACACCTCAAATTTAATAATTATTCGCCAAAAAATCCGCTTTCGGGATGAATATCTATCTTCCAACCGGTAAGCTTTGCAGCAAGACGAACATTCTGTCCCTTATTGCCTATTGCCAAAGAAAGCTGTGCTTCAGGAACACTTACCTTGCAAACCTTAGGTTCTTCGCTCATGATTTCTACCGAAACAACCTTAGCGGGAGAAAGCGCCTCTGTAATAAATTCAACAGGATTTTCGCTGTATTTTACAATATCAATTTTTTCGCCTGCTAATTCTTCTACTATTTTATTTACACGAGCACCTCTGGGACCTATACAAGAACCAACTGCATCTATTTCAGGGTCGGGTGACCAAACAGCCATCTTAGTTCTTGAACCGGCCTGACGTGAAATCGACTTAATTTCAATAGTTCCGTCAAAAATTTCAGGTACTTCAGTTTCAAACAAACGCTTTACAAGACCTGGATGTGTACGTGAAAGCATTACTCTTGCACCCTTATCAGATTCCTTAACGTCTACCACATAAACTTTAATGTGGTCACCCTCGTGAAGAACCTCATCCGGTACCTGCTCAAGCTTAGGTAATGTAGCATCACTATGACCAATACTTAGTATTGCATTACCTGTTTTAGGGTCTATCTTCTGCACTATTGCAGTAACAAGTTCTCTGTTAAAGCTCTGGAACTCTGCTAATGCCTGACCTCTTTCAGCCTCACGCACGCCCTGACGGAAATTGTTTTTAGAATTTTGTGCAACTACACGGCCAAATCTTCTTGGGTCAAGCTTTATTTCTACAAATCCAAGCTCTATAGATGCAGGATCAATAGCAGCTGCATCTTCTTTAGAGATTTGTGTAAAGCTATCCTCTACTTCGTCAACAATCTGCTTACGTGCAACAACAGTAAATATCTGATTTTCAGGATCTATAACGCAAGAAACTATATCATTTCCGCCGTAATCCTTACGAGCCGCAACCACTATAGCCTCTGCAAATTTTTCTGCAATAAACTTTTGCGGTATGCCACGTTCCTCTTCCATTAATCTCAACGCTTCAAAAAACTCTGAATTATCGATTCCCTTTTTTGTTACTTTTTTTGCCTTAGCCATTTTTCTTAATTCCTCCAAACAGTAAATTAGCTTTATTCAAAATCGCAAAGATTTGCTTTTGATATTTGCTTATATTCGAAACAGTGTTCTACACCGTCTACCTCAAGTTTAACTACATCCTCAGCACTAAGCAGTGTGCCGGCAAATTCCTTTACACCCTCTATTGCCTTATAAAGCTTTATTTTAATCTTTTCGCCCACTACTTTTTTAAAATGCTCAGTACGGGTAAGCTCTCTTTCAATTCCGGGTGAGCAAACCTCTAAATAATATGAAACATCAATAGGATCTGCTTCATCAATAATTGGGTCAATTGCGTGGGACACATTTGTACAGTCATCAATAGTAATTCCTGAGTCTTTATCAATAAAAACCCTCAAATACCAAGATGCACCTTCCTTTAAAAATCGAACATCCCAAAGCTCTACACCGCAATCCTCTACAGCATTCTTAATAAGTGTGTAAACCTTTTCGGCAGCATTTGCCATTGTTTCATCTCCCTATTAAAATTTTAAGTGATTTAACCAAAACAAAAGTGAGCGGGTTTCCCCACTCACCTTTCTTAAAGTATTTTTTATAGTATACCATATTAATTTTAAAAAATCAAGCATTAATATTGAAAAAACAGCACAAAAAAACACCGCCCGTAAAACGAGCGGTGTGCAAAATCAATAACTTACCATTAAACGCCGAATTTAGCAACGTTAAGCTTAACTCCGGGGCCCATAGTGGTAGCGATTACGCAAGATTTAATGTACTGACCCTTTGTTGCAGCAGGCTTAGCCTTAATGATAGCACCCATAAGTGTATCAAAGTTTTCCTGAAGCTTTTCGGGACCAAAAGAAACCTTGCCGATAGGGCAGTGGATAATGTTTGTTTTGTCAAGACGGTACTCAATTTTACCAGCCTTAGCTTCTGTAACAGCACGTGCTACATCAGGGGTAACTGTACCAGCCTTAGGAGTAGGCATAAGACCACGAGGACCTAAAACCTTACCTAAACGACCAACAACGCCCATCATGTCAGGTGTTGCGATAACAACATCATAATCCAACCAGTTTTCATTCTGGATTTTAGCAACTAATTCTTCAGCACCTACAAAATCTGAGCCTGCTTCTTCAGCTGCCTTTGCATTGTCGCCCTTAGCGAAAACTAAGGTTCTAACAGTTTTACCTGTACCGTTAGGAAGAACTACAGCGCCTCTAACCTGCTGGTCAGCGTGACGTGAGTCAACACCTAAGCGAACATGAATTTCAACTGTTTCATCAAACTTAGCAGTACCGGTTTTAACTGCAACCTCAACTGCCTCGTTAACATCGTAAAGCTTACCTGTTTCAATAAGCTTTGCGCTTTCATTATACTTTTTTCCGTGTTTCATTGTTTACCTCCCAATAAGTGGTTAAATCGGAATTTTCCTCCCACAAGAGAGAATTAATCGACTACTTCTACGCCCATTGAGCGAGCTGTACCAGCTATCATACTCATAGCGGTTTCAATGCTAGCTGCGTTAAGGTCGGGCATTTTTGTTTCTGCAATCTTCTTTATCTGCTCTTTGGTAATCTTGGCAACCTTTGTTTTGTTAGGTGTGCCGGAAGCACTCTCAATACCGCATGCCTTTTTAATAAGAACAGCTGCGGGTGGAGTCTTAGTAACGAAGCTGAATGAACGGTCTGCATAAACAGTGATAATAACCGGAATGATAAGACCTACGTCGTTCTTTGTTCTTTCGTTAAACTCCTTAGTGAATGCCATAATGTTGACACCGTGCTGACCGAGAGCAGGACCTACCGGGGG
>JAZREW010000134.1:0-5977 GCA_045661005.1 Acutalibacteraceae bacterium
CGTTGCTCCTAAGGATCGTGACATAGCAATGGTTTTCCAGAACTATGCTCTTTATCCTCACATGACAGTATTCGACAATATGGCTTTCGGTCTTAAGCTCCGTAAGACTCCTAAGGAGGAGATCAAGCGCAGAGTTGAAGAGGCTGCTCGTATTCTCGATATCTCACACCTTCTCGAACGTAAACCTAAGGCTTTGTCCGGTGGTCAGCGTCAGCGTGTTGCGCTCGGTCGTGCTATGGTTCGTCAACCTAAGGTATTCCTTCTTGACGAACCGCTTTCCAACTTGGATGCTAAGCTTCGTGCACAGATGCGTACCGAAATTTCTAAGCTCCATCAGCGTTTAGGTACAACCTTTATCTACGTTACACATGACCAGACTGAGGCTATGACAATGGGTACTCGTATCGTTGTTATGAAGAGCGGTCTTGTTCAACAGGTTGATACTCCTCAAAACCTTTATCTCTATCCTTGCAACCTCTTCGTTGCAGGCTTTATCGGTTCACCTCAGATGAACTTCATCGAAGCTAAGCTCCTTAAAGAAGGTAGCGACTTCTTCGTAGAGTTCGGTTCTGAAGATACCAAAACAAGAGCTGGCGTTAAGTTTAAGATTAAGCTTCCGGCTGATAAGAATAAGAACGATTGCTTACTACCTTATGTTGATAAGGAAGTTATCATGGGTATTCGTCCTGAAGATGTTCATAACGAAGAAGAGCTTCTTGCAGCACATAAAGACGGTATCGTTGTTGCTAACGTTGAAGTTACCGAGCTTATGGGTGCTGAAACCTATCTTTACATGAACTGCGAAGGCCAGTCTATCAACGCACGTGTTGCTCCTACTAACACTGCTAAGCCTGGCGATCAGATTGAAATTGCTATTGAACCCGGTAAGATTCACCTCTTCGATAAGGATACAGAGCTTACAATCTGCAACTAATATTAGTTTTATTTACAGTGCAGTCTTAAAAGATTGCACTGTTTTTTTGTGCAAAAAAGAGTAACCGAAAAGAAACGGTTACTCTTTTATAATTTTTATTTAGATTAGTTACAGCTTAGCTAACATTGCGTCAATCGAATCATCATTGTTGAAATCAACATCGCAATCTTTTTTGCAAAGTGACCAAGCCTCAATCAATTCAGAGGTTTCGCCGGGATTTACCACCTTTAACTCGCCCAAGGTTTCAAACTCAAGCATGCACTCGTTGGTGTATGTTTCAAATGAGCAACCACCGTCAGGATATTTAGCTGTAGGATGCTTAGTTTCGTACTTTTTACAAAGCACCTCATCACCTAAAACATAATAAGCTGTACCGCCGTTAAGGTCAAAGCCTAGCTTTGCAGGTCCGTTGCAGTTTTTATCCTGCTTTACGGTAGCATATTTATGGCCGAAATAAATGCGGTTATCTCTTAAATCGGTATAAGGCCATACGGAAATAACACGATTTGGTAACAATCCGGTATCATTGGTGTTTGTGGGTAATACTAGCACACCGCCCTCAGCACATACAGAAAGCGCCCAAATAGAAAATTCTATAGGCTTTTCGCTTGTATTTTTAACCTGCATTTTAACCTGCATATTAGCATCATCAGCGTCCATTAAAATTTCCATTGTTTTTGTAACACCTATTTCGCAATCAGGCTCAGAATAAAAAATAGCGCCGTTAGCGGTTATTTCATACTTTACAGCTTTATCATCCGGGGTATAGGTTTCGGGGTAGCTTTCGGGTGAGAGCCACACTCTGTGACCGCCCAAGTTCTCCCACTTTCTGCCCTTGCCGAAGAAATTTTCAAATACTTCGTCGCCTAAGCCACCAAGTGTTTCACGCTCAGAGCACATAAAGTTTTGGCCGCCAACATAGCCAAAGCTTATAATACGTGGACCTAAATCTACGGTTACAAGAGCTTCTATAACACCGTTAGAAATGCTGACACACTTGCCATAATCCTTAAAACTTTCAACTTCAGTAATCTTTACCATTATAAATTCTCCTTTTTAATTAGTTTAGCAGTATATTCCAAACCGGTTTCACCCGGTTCTTTTAACGATAACATAAATAGGTCGGTAGCACGACATTCGGTTTCAAATATTTTTTGTTCAGCACAACCTAACTCTTTTATTTGAGAAGCACGTGTAATTATTGGAATATTTGAAGTTTTTGCCATTACCTTTAATGCATTTTCGCCCTTCAGACTAAAGCCCAACACCCGCACATATGGCATAGGTTTCATGAAAAAACTATCATCTAACCCTATGAATGCTGAAAGCACCAGCCTGCGTATACGAGCTAAAGTATACCTTTTCACCTTAATATTATTATACAACTCTTCTACATTCTTTGCAAGCTTTAATGCTGATTGTAGCTTGTTTTCTACCCCTTCGCTCAAATCTGGCAGACAACTGAATTCTTGTTGCGATTTTGTTCTTAAAACCGCTAAAATCGCCCTGTCTAATCTGGAAATATCCGAAACACTTTCTTTAGTGAACAAGGGTAAAACTTTTTGTGGTATATACTTTTTGCAAAATTCAAAATCTTCTTCTGCTATTCTTTTTCTCAAAAGGGATGCCGAAACAAACTCCGCTTCATCCATGGAATCATGTGCGGCGCCCTTTCTGCAAACAGTTTCAAATTCTACATTAAACCCAATGCTTTTTGCCGCTAAAATATATTCTATACCAAGATTATTGTTAGCTCCCGAAAGTATACCTGCGGGAACACCCAGCTCCTCTGCTACCGCTTGACGTGCCGCCGCAAATGTAATACCCGACTTTAACTTTTGCGTGATTTTTTCTGCAAATTCGGCACTCATAAGAATTTCTGCAGTATTTTTCAACACATCTATACTGCCGCATTCGCTGCCGAATATAATTTTTTCACATCCCGCCGCCTTTAAAGCGCTTACTCCGCCTAAAGCAAAATTCTGTGCGGTAGACATAGACCACAATACAGGCATTTCAAGCACTACATCTGCACCCGCAATAAGTGCCGCTTTTGTTCTTATTCGTTTTTCGGCAATAGCGGTATCGCCACGCTGAACAAAATTACCACTTATTACACAAACAACTGTGCCGTATTTTTGGGCTTCATTTATTAAATATTCATGCCCCTTATGCAAAGGATTAAACTCCGCAATAATTCCTACTGTAGACAATTTACCGCCCTCCTTTAAAAACACTTGAAAAAGCTCATTAGATGTAGTATTATTAATAAGATATAAGTATAATTTATCATACTTTAGTTAATAATTCAATATCAGTTTAAAATCGGAGGAAAAATTATGAAAATTTTCGTTGTAAATGCAGGTAGCTCTTCGCTTAAATATCAGCTTATTGATATGGAAAACGAGCAGGTGCTTTGTAAAGGTCTTTGTGAAAGAATAGGCGTAACCGGCGCTATTTCTCACAAAGCGGCAGATGGTAGAACCTACACCGCAGAAACTCCAATGCCAACACATAGTGAAGCATTTGAGGCTGTTGTATACGCTCTTACTAAAAGTGAGGCTAAGGTTATAGATTCTTTTGATGAGATTTCAGCTATCGGTCACCGTATAGTGCAGGGTGGTAGCACATTTAAAGATTCTTGCCTTATTACAGAAGAAGCTTTAAATATTATAGACGAGCTTAGCGTTTTAGCTCCACTTCACAATCCTGCAAACGTGCTTGGTGTAAAGGCTTGCATAGAAACATTCGGCAAAGAAAAGCCACAGGTTGCTGTATTTGATACTTCTTTCCATCAAACAATGCCTGCAAAGGTTTATATGTATCCTATTCCTTATGAATATTACGAAAAGCATCAGGTTCGTAAATACGGTGCACACGGTACTTCACACAGATTTGTAAGCGACCGTGTAGCAGAAATCGAAGGCAAGGATAAAAAGGACATTAAAATCATCACCTGTCATTTAGGTAATGGTTGCTCTATCACCGCTATTAAAGACGGTGTTTGTCTTGATACTTCAATGGGCTTTACCCCGCTTGACGGTTTTATGATGGGTACACGTACAGGTACACTTGACCCATCTGCTGTTACCTACATTGCTGAGAAAGAAAACCTTACCCCTGCAGATATAAACCGTATTTTCAATAAAGAATCCGGCGTTTTAGGTATTTCGGGCGTTTCTAACGATAACCGTGACGTTACCGCAGCTGCAGAAGCAGGCAACGAAAGAGCAGCCCTTGCAATTGATATGCAACGTTACCAAATCTTAAAGTTTGTAGGTTCTTACATTGCCGCTATGAATGGTGTTGACGCTATTGTTTTCACAGGCGGTATCGGTGAAAATGACCCTGCTTTGCGTAAGAGCATTTGCGAAAACCTCACCTATCTTGGTGCTGAGCTTGACGATGCAAAGAACGCTATCAGAGGCGAAGAAATTAAAATTTCAACCGATAACAGTAAGGTTAATATTTACGTTATACCTACAAACGAAGAACTTGCTATTGCAAGAGATACAAAGGCTATAATTACAAAATAATTAGGAGTGTTCTTTATGAATATCTGTGAAACAAAATCCGCCATACTTAGCGGAAAGTTTGACAACAGCTTTAAAACTCTTTACGGGGATATAGAGGGTGCAAAAAAGCGTTATTACGACGCTTGCGAAAGCTTTGAACAGCTTTATCCCCAATCGAATGACATTCGCCTTTTCTCTGCCCCAGGCAGAACCGAGGTTGGCGGTAATCATACCGACCATCAACACGGTATGGTGCTTGCAGGAAGTGTTAATCTTGACGTTATTGCCGTAGTTTCACTAAACGGTGAAAACACTATTCGCATTAAGTCTGAAGGCTATCCTATGGACGAGGTTGATGTAAACAACTTTGAAAAAAATCCTAGCGAGGCAGGTAGTGCCATTTCACTTATTCGTGGTGTTTGTAGCAGTTTCGAAAGTATGGGGTGTGAAATCAAAGGCTTTAACGCTTACACTACATCAAACGTACTTAAGGGTTCGGGCTTGTCATCATCTGCAGCTTTTGAAGTGTTGCTTGGCAACATTATTAACGGTATGTTTAACAATAACGCAACCGATGCTATCACCATTGCTAAAATAGGTCAGTATGCCGAACGTGAATTCTTTGGCAAACCCTGCGGATTGCTCGACCAAATGGCAAGCTCATTAGGTGGATTCACATTTGCTGATTTTAACGACCCCGCAAATCCAATTACAGAGAGTATTGATTTAGATATAAACAGCTTTGGTTACACCCTTTGCGTTGTTGATACTGGCGGGAACCACGCAAATCTTACAGGCGATTACGCTGATATAACAATTGAATGTAAGCAGATAAGCAACGCCTTAGATGTTGAGTTCTTGCGTGATGCCGATGCTAACCGTTTTTACAATAGCATTGCCGATTTACGTTCAAAATATGGTGACCGTGCCGTGCTTAGAGCTTTCCACTTCTTTAACGAGAATGAACGTGTAGCTCTACAACGTGCCGCACTTAAAGCCAGCGATTTTGAAGGTTTCTTGGCTATGGTAAATGCTTCGGGCGAATCATCATACAATTATCTACAAAATCTATATTCAACTTCTAATGTTAAGGAACAGGGTTTATCACTAGCTATAGCGCTTACTAAACAATTCCTTAATGGCAAAGGTGCGTGTCGTGTTCACGGCGGTGGATTTGCCGGCACAATACAATGCTATATTCCTACCGAAAGACTTGCTGATTATAAAACAATGATAGAGGCAGCCTTTGGTGAAAACAGCTGTTGCGTGCTTAACATTCGTCCCGTAGGCGGTACAGAAGTGAAATAATTTTCATTTCATTTAAATCTTGTGTTTTTGAGCTATTTTTATATTTTATATAGCGTTTTATATTTTAAAATACTTTTTTGGTTCTAAATTTAAACTGTATAAAGAAAAGGGAGACTTTAAACAAGTCTCCCTTTTTTATTTATTTTATGAATAATTCAATTATAAATACCACTGCACAACAGCTTACCGATACCCCGAAAAGACTTACGCCAAAATAAGC
>JAZREW010000135.1:0-15712 GCA_045661005.1 Acutalibacteraceae bacterium
AAAGAGTTGGTATTTCGTGTATCAATACCAAACAAGGCAATATTAACAATATTTTCGTCTACTACCTCAATCTCGCCAAGCTCTTCGGTATCTATACTATTGTAGTTGTAATCAAATGCTATTCTTAATACACCTACAGCAATGGCAAAAACCAACACTAACGAAGCCGCTGTTATCATAACAGATTTTTGCCACGTTTTGCGATTTCGCCACCAAGCTGCAAACTTAGCCCAAAAACCACGAGGCTTTTTCTTGTAATTTCCTTTACCCATAAAATCAGATAAAGAATAAACTTCCTCTGCCGTTTGGGAAGACGAGCTTGAAGAAATATCTTCAAATGTCTTTTCAGATGCTACAGTTTCATTTTTTTGTACATTTTCATCAATTTTAAAAAAATTAAATTCTTCTTCTCTTTTCATAAAATCTCCTGCATTTTTAGCTTTTTACAGCCTATTCTATATCCTTTATTACGGGGCGTTGATATCCGTTAGTATACCAATCGTTCTGAGTTATACCGTATGTTGCAATATAATCCTCAGGTTTAATATCATTATATATAAATGCGTGTATTATATTAGCCGCAAATTCAAGGTCATAATATATAGTAGAGCCTACACCAACACTTGGAGACGGCGTAATAATATATTCCTCAAACGGAACACGGCTTTCTTCGAACCCAGGTGAATGAAGCATTACCGATACCGCCAAAGATAATATTTCTGTATATGAAAGCGATGTTTCGCAATAAGGCGATAATGCCTTGATTAAACTAACATACTGCGTTTTTTCCATAGTTAAAGCCTTATTGAAAAGCTTTTGCAAAACAAGGCGTTGCCTATCTGTTCTGCCGTAGTCATTAGCGGTACCGTCAGCCGTAGCAAAATATCTTATTCTTGAAAACGCCACCGCCTGTATTCCGTTAAGATGATGCTCGCCCGCACCGCTTATAAGATTTTCTTGCTTACTACCGCCATACTTTTTCATTTGGTCGTATGCAGTACGGTTTACGTGTGATATTTCATTCTCTGTCAACGAAATATCTATACCGCCAACACCGTCAATAATATTTGCCATACCGCTAAAATTAACCGTTGCATATTCAGTAATATCTAAAGCAAAAATATTATTAAGCGTTTTAATGGCTAGCTCAGGTCCGCCCTTTGCATATGCACTATTTATTTTATTGTAAACGATTTTATTGGATTCGAGCATAGGAATAAGCGTATCACGCAAAACCGAAATTAACTTAATCTTTTTATCGGTTTTATTTACGCTTAAAATCATTATACTGTCAGACCGTCCCTTAAAAGAGGTCTCATCATCTGTATCAAGCCCAAAAAGAGCTATGTTTATTATTTCATCATCCAAAACCTCTTCAACACCAAGGTCTTGAGGTGCTTGAGATATGTCATTATACCTATACGCAAAATTCTTTTTGATGTATATTATACCAACCGCAATAACAATTAAAGCCAATGCCGCAAAAATTGCAAAAATTATAAGAAAAACTGAAAGCTTTTTGTTTTTTCCTTTTTCTTCGGTTGTTTCTTCATAACTTATATCTTCGCTTTTGTATCTGCTCATATCTCCACCACCTTTTAATTTATAAGTTGTTTATATATGTCGCCTTTTTTAATGCCGGTAATCTCAGCTGCCTGCTTTGCCGCAGCCGAAGTTGCCTGACCTTCAGCAACAAAATTTTGTGCTATTTTAACCGCATCCTCCAAGTTGTATTTTTCTTCACTCTCTTCAGCGCCCTTTATTATAAGTACAAACTCGCCCTTTGGCGTGTTTTCTTTATAATGTTCAACAGCCTTTTCAAGAGTAGTGATAAGCACCGTTTCATGTATTTTTGTAAGTTCTCTTACTAAAGCGATTTCCCTATTGCCAAAATACTTTAGCATATCAACCAAAGTAGCAGGCAGCTTATGCGGCGCCTCATAAAAAATCATAGTGCGTTTTTCGTTTTTTAACGCCTCTAAATGTGTGCGCCTGCTTATTTTGTTCATAGACAAAAAGCCTTCAAAACAAAACCTACCACAAGGAAATCCCGAAATACTTATAGCGGTTATAACCGCACTAGGCCCCGGCACAGATTCTATTTCTATACCAATTTTGCGAGCTTCTCTCACCAAATCCTCACCGGGATCAGATATAGCCGGCATGCCCGCATCAGACACTACCGCACAATTTTCGCCTGCCAAAATACGCTCTATAATAAGATTTCCTTTTGTATTTTTATTATGCTCGTAATACGAAAGCATTTCTTTTTTAATATTAAAATGATTAAGAAGCTTCACAGTAACACGAGTATCCTCAGCAGCTATAAAATCGACCATTTCAAGCGTTTCCACCGCTCTCGGACTCATATCGCCCAAATTGCCTATAGGTGTTCCAACCACATAAAGCTTACCGCTCATTTAAGATATGCCTCCTTATAAGCACCGTAAATTTCTAACATTTCGGGTGAAAATTCACCATTTTCTTCAACATAAAGAGTAGGCTCTATCTTAAGACCTATGTTTCCACAACGTCTGCCCTCAACAAGCACAAGCCAAGGTTCTTCGCCCTTGCGCTGACACACAAGTCTAAGTCTTTTAGGCTCTACCTTATACTTTGTCATAATACTCATAAGCTCGGCAAGTCTTTCGGGTCTATGGCACATACACAGTCTGCCCGAGGTCTGTAAAAGCTTTGCCGATACCGCAATAATATCCTCTAAAGTGCAGGCAACCTCGTGACGTGCAACCATTTCAACCTTATCAGGATTTTTAAGCCCCGCATTTGGTGCTTTATATGGCGGATTGCAGGTAACCAAGGTGTGACAGCCAAACTGCACCTTACCCTTTAAATCATTCAAATCACTATTTATTACGGTGAAATTATTAATTTCAAGCTGTTCTACCGTTTTTTGTGCTAAATCGGTAGCTTCTTTGCTAATATCAACGCCTACCGCCTGTGCTAACCTACCGTCTCTAAGCATAAGTAAAGGTATGATTCCGCAGCCTGTGCCTAAATCTACAAGCTTGTCCTTAAGTTTAGGATTTGCAAAATTACGCAACACCACCGCATCTGTACCAAAGGTATGATGCGGTGTAACGTTTACAAAATAGCCTTTTCCTAACGGTTCTTGTTTTAAATTCTGCTCCATTTAACACCTTGAGGAGTATCCTCTAAAACAATTCCCATTGCCTTTAATTTATCACGAATTTCGTCGGCAGTTTTAAAATCTTTATTTTTACGTGCCTCGGTACGCTTTTCGATAAGCTCTTCAATTTCGCTGTCAAGTGTTTCTTCTTTACGGTTATAAACCAAACCTAAAACGCCTGTTAATTGGTCAAACATATCTGCGCAAGCCTCTAAAGCGACCTTGCTAGCACCATTTGCAATAGCGGTATTAATATCTCTTACTAACATAAAGATCGCCGCAATAGCATCTGCTGTGTTAAGGTCATCTTCCATAGCGGTAATAAACTCATTTTTGCGTTCCTCAATAAATGTAGGAATTTCGCCGCCATCTGTAGCGTTTTTAAGTGCAAAATCTATATTATCACGGCAGGTGTAAAGTCTTTCAAGAGAATTTTTAGCCTGCTCGATTATATCAACAGAGTAGTTGATAGGGCTTCTGTACTGTGAAGAAATAAGGAAATAACGAATAGGTTCGTAACCAAATTTATCTGCAACATCACGAACAGTAAAGAAATTGTTTAAAGATTTTGACATCTTATGATTATCGACATTTATGAATCCGTTGTGCATCCAATAATGAGCAAAATCACATCCATTTGCACATTCACTCTGTGCAATTTCATTTTCGTGGTGTGGGAAAATAAGGTCAAGACCACCGCAATGAATATCGATGGTTTTACCTAGATATCTGCCTGCCATAGCTGAACATTCGATATGCCAACCGGGTCGGCCTTCACCCCAAGGAGACTGCCAGAACGGCTCGCCGGGTTTTGCACCCTTCCAAAGACAGAAGTCCATTGGGTCTTCCTTAATATCACCCGAATCGACACGCTCACTTGCACCTGCAGCTAAATCCTCTAAAGGCTGGTGTGAAAGTTTACCGTATTCATCGAATTTCTTTGCTCTAAAGTAAACATCGCCACCGGCTTCATAAGCATAACCCTGCTCTACAAGTGAAGAAATAATACCCTGAATCTGCTCGATATTATCGGTTGCTCTTGGATGAACTGTAGCCTCTCTTACATTAAGACCTTTAGCATCTACCCAAAATTCATTTATAAATCTTTCTGCAACCTCAGGTACTGTTATACCCTCTTCGTTTGCCTTTTTTATAAGCTTATCATCAATATCGGTAAAGTTCTGAACAAAATTCACCTTGTATCCACGCCACTCAAAATAACGGCGCAAAACGTCGAACACGCAAAGCGGACGTGCATTTCCTATGTGAATAAAGTTATAAACTGTAGGACCACATGCGTAAATTTTAACCTCACCCTCAGTTATGGGTTTAAACTCATCTTTATTACGTGTGAGCGTATTGAAAATTTTCATTATTACTTCTCCTTAAAATTTATTAAAGCCTGTTCAAGCTGATTAATTCTGTTTTCCAAAGCATCCATTTTTTGTTTTACAGGGTCAGGGATATGAATCTGGTCAAGCTCGTGACCTACTCTTTTACCATCCTGACGGACAACACGAGCAGGTATACCAACAACGGTTGAATTAGGCGGCACCTCTTCAAGCACTACCGCACCCGCCGCAACACGTGAATTATCACCTATTTTAAACGGACCTAAAACCTTAGCACCCGAGCTTATCATAACATTGTTACCGATTGTTGGGTGGCGCTTGCCCGTATCCTTACCTGTACCACCAAGCGTTACGCCCTGATAAATAAGAACATCGTCACCAATCTCGGTAGTCTCACCAATAACAATACCTGTTCCGTGGTCTATTACAAGACGTCTGCCAATTGTAGCACCCGGATGAATTTCTATTCCGGTTTTTCTTGCCGCCCTTTGCGAAACAAATCTGGCTAAAAACATAAGATTATGTTTATAATAAAAATGCGCTATGCGATGCATTCTTATAGCCTTAAACCCCGGATACAGCAACATAATTTCTATTGCATTTCTCGCCGCAGGGTCTCTATCCATAAAGGCTTTTATATCTTCTTTTAATCTTTTAAACAAAATATCACCTACTGTTTATTTTGCGTTTGCTATATACTCTCTGCCACCCCAAATATAAATTGCACCTGAGATAACACAAAGAACTGCAGAAATCCAGAAAAGTGCAATTATAACTGCATCTGCCTTTAATGCGAATGAGCCGCCTGAAATTGCAATTGCCTCATTAAAAGCATACACAGCAAGAGCTATAATAATTCCTGCCATTTGGCTAACGGTTTTACATTTACCCCACATATTAGCGGCTACTACCTTACCGCCTGCGGTTACCGCTACCAAACGAATAGAAGAAACTGCAAATTCTCTAAATAGCACAATAAAGTTTATAACCACTATATGCCAGCTGAAATTTGTAGCACCGTAAATAAACATAAAACCTAAGTAAGCGCTTGTTGTAAGCATTTTATCTGCCAACGGGTCCATAAATTTACCAAAATCGGTTACCATATTATATTTTCTCGCCATTTTTCCGTCTATCATATCAGTAAGCGATGCCGCTATAAAAAGCACCAAGGATACCGCATAATGATACGGAAAATTAACAAGCATGGTTGCCATAAAAATTGGTGTTGCTATCATTCTGGCTAATGTGAGTTTATTTGGTGTATTCATTCTTCCAACTCTCCTAACAAATCATAATCTATACAATCATTAATTCTAACATTTACAAAATCACCTATTTTAAGCGGTCTTGTAGACATAAAGAAAATTTTGCCGTCTATTTCCGGCGCATCGGCTGGGGTTCTGCCAAAATAGCATTTAATATAGTCATCCCAACCCTCTATTAATACCTCAGTAATACTGCCTACCTTTTCATCATTTTTCTCTGCCGCAATGGTCATTTGCATTTCCATAATGTTTTCCATACGGTCGGTTTTGGTTTGATTATCAACCTGGTCAGCATATCCCGCCGCAATAGTATCTTCTTCGGCAGAATAAGCAAAGCAACCAAGTCTTTCAAAGCGTTTTTCTTTTACAAACTCTGCCAACTCACAGAACTGCTCATCGGTTTCACCGGGAAAACCTGTTATAAAGGTGGTTCTAAGGGTTATATCCGGAATTTTATTTCTTATCTTATCTATTAAATCAGAAAGGCTTTTACTATCGCCCTTTCTATTCATTCTTTTTAATATATCACCGTTTACATGTTGCAGAGGAATATCAAGATATTTTACCAATTTAGGTTCCCTTGCAATTACTTCTAAAAGCTCATCTGTAATACGGTCGGGATAAGTATATAAGGTTCTTATCCAATTAAGTTTTTCTATTTTACAAAGCTCGGTAAGTAGCTCGGGCAATTTTGAAGCACCGTAAATATCTTCACCGTAAGCGGTAGTGTCTTGCGCTACAACTATAAGCTCACGCACACCGTTTTCGGAAAGCTTTTTGGCTTCTGCCACACAATCTTCAATTGTACGGCTACGCAACTCACCTCTGATTTTAGGTATAGCGCAATAAGTACAGCAATTATTACATCCCTCAGCTACCTTTAGGTAGGTGGTAAAAGGATACCCGCCTAAAATACGTTCACCGCCAAGTGGTAGGTCTGTTTTATTACCGTAGCAGTTCTCTTTTTTGCCTTCAATTGCATTTTTTACAATTTCGGCAATTTTTGAGTTACTACCTATTCCCACACAAACATCTACTTCGGGGATTTCCTCGGTTACGTCATCCTTGTAGCGCTCTGCAAGACAACCTGTAACAATAAGCGCCTTACATTTACCGTTAGCCTTATATTCGGCAGCCTCTAAAATATTTTCAATAGCCTCTGCCTTTGCATCCTCTATAAAGCCACAGGTGTTAATTATAATTGCATCAGCCTCTGCCTCGGCAGGCGAAATTTCAAATCCTGCATTTTTTAAGAGACTAAGCATAACTTCAGCGTCTACCTGATTTTTAGGGCACCCTAAAGATACCATACTTACCTTATACATCAATATTCCTCGCTAAATTCAAGTTCATCACTATATTTTTTAAGCGCCGCTTTTATTGCGCTATACGAAAAGCCTTTTCTTACTAATGCCGCATATACACGTTGCATTCCGTTAGGCTGAGTAAGCTTATATGCATACTTTTTTTCAATAAGTGCATCCAGCTGTTCGCCCTCATCGGTTTCCAACTCTTCAAGCACCTGCTTTGCCATATCATACTGAACGCCTTTTTCGAGCATTTTGTGCAATGCTTCACGCTTAGAAATGTTACTTTCAGCACACCTTTCGGCAAACCTTTCAGCAAAACGCAAATCATCAACCACGCCAAGCTCAACTAATCTGCCTATTGCGGCAGCACTTGCTTTCTTTTCAAAGCCCGCTCTTAAAAGCTTATTGTAAAGCGCCTTTTCGGTATGGTCGGCACGGTCTAAATACCACAGCGCACGTGATTTTGCCCTTTGATACTCAGATTCAAACTCTAGCTTTTTAATTTCTTCTTCGCAAAGCTTTGTACCAACGCTTAGCGCATTATCAACATAAACATCAACATCTAACGCAAGCTCGCTACCGTCATCTAACATGATCCGCATTAAATGTTTTTTGTCTTTTTTAACCTCGGTTATTGTCATTATTCGTCAACAGCTATATCAATGTCAACGCTTTTATGAGCTCTTGCTGTAGGCTCTTGCGGCATAATTTCTACTGCATCATCACCGCTAAGCTCTACTGTACCAACCTCTAAGCCTTCGTTTACTGCAGTCATAATCTTTTCTTCTATTTCTGCGGCAAATTCTACGTTATCCTCAAAAAGCTTTTTAACATTGTCTCTGCCTTGGCCAAGTCTTGTTTCGCCATAATAGAACCAAGCGCCCGACTTTTTAAGAATACCAAGCTCAACACCAACGTCTATAATTTCGCCTGTGTGTGAAATACCTGTGCCATACATAATATCAAACTCAGCGGTTTTAAATGGAGGCGCTACCTTATTCTTAACAATTTTTGCTTTTGTGTGTGTACCTATCAGCTCGCTGCCCTCTTTAATAGCCTCGCCCTTGCGGACATCAATTCTTACACTTGAATAGAACTTAAGCGCTCTACCACCTGTTGTGGTTTCAGGATTGCCATACATGACGCCTATTTTTTCACGCAACTGATTTATAAATATAGCGGCGCAGTTTGTTTTAGAAAGTGCACCTGTAAGCTTTCTTAAAGCCTGAGACATAAGGCGAGCCAACTGACCTACGTGGTTGTCACCCATATCGCCGTCAATTTCAGCACGTGTTACTAAAGCCGCTACCGAGTCGATAACAATTATATCAACCGCACCCGAACGTACAAGTGCTTCAGCAATTTCTAAAGCCTGTTCACCCGAATCGGGCTGAGAAACCAAAAGACTGTCAATATCAACACCAAGATTGCCTGCATATACAGGGTCAAGAGCGTGTTCAACGTCTATAAAAGCGGCGGTTCCGCCTGCTTTTTGTGCCTCTGCCACACAATGAAGTGCAACGGTTGTTTTACCCGATGATTCCGGACCGTAAATTTCTACAATTCTTCCCTTAGGAATACCGCCTATACCAAGTGCTATATCTAATGTAAGTGAACCTGTTTTTATATGTTCTACACTCATAGCGGCATTTTCGCCAAGGCGCATAACTGCACCTTTACCGAATTTCTTTTCAATCTGCTCCATAGCGGTTTTTAAAGCCTTTTGCTTTTCAGCCTCTTCAACCACTCTTACAGCTGTTTTACCATTCTGCGGTTTTGTTGCCATTTTTATCTCTCCTTCACTAATATCAATATGTATATATTCCTGAAACTACTCGTTCAATTCCGTTCAGGTCTTTTTTCGCAGTTATATTACTAAATCCTGCATTTTTAAGCAATTCTGCAACCTTTTCAAACTCGTTTATGCCCACCTCAAAGCTAAGCATACCCCCGTTTTCAAGACTATTTTTATAATTGTTTATTATAGCCTTATAAAACTGCATACCGTCATCCTCAGCTAAAAGCGCTGTTTGGGGTTCGAACTTGGTTTCGGGTGAAATTTCATCCATCTCACTTTGTGGTATATATGGCGGATTGCTTACTATAAGTGAATACTTATCATCCGCCGCAGCCGATTCAAAAATATCGCCCATAACGCACTGTGCATTTTCAGCTTTATTGCGTTCGATATTTTTTACAGCATATCGCATGGCTTCTTCGTATTTTTCTACCATTAAAACGGTGCTTTCTTCGCATTCCTTAGCTAAGGTTATACCTATACATCCGCTACCTGCGCATAAATCCAAAATTTTCGGATTAGTCTTACCGTTTAAATACTCTTTGCATTGCTCTATCAATGTTTCAGTATCTGCTCTCGGCACCAATACACCGGGACCTACATAATAGCTTCTGCCGTAAAAATCCCACTCACCAAATATATATTGCAACGGGTATCTTACCTCACGCTGATGTATAAGCGCTATTAAATTGTTCTGCTGAAACTGACTGAGCTTATTATTGTAATTTGCAAGTATTTGAGTGGCATTAAATCCTGTAATATGCTTTATTATTTGCTTTGCCTCAAATATGTAATCTTCTATTCCTGCTGCCTGTAATTTCTTTTTTGTTGAATTATAGGCTTCAAATATCGTCATTATTATTTTCCTCTTGTTCTGCGTTATCTGTTAAATTATCAATTCCACGGTCAACATCGGGTGTTTCGGGTTCGCAAGCTCTGAGCGCTGCAATTGCCACCTCTATCATACCGTCTTCAGGTTCTTTTGTAGTTATTCTTTGTAGCCAAAGACCAGGTGCTGATATTATACGTGTTACAACATTATCGTATTTGCCGCAAACCTTAAGCACCTCAAAGCCTACACCGCAAATAACCGGCACCAATAAAATCTTAACTGCAACCCATAACCAATAAACATTATATACATTTGGAAAAATCATTTGAACTATGGTTGAAAATATAATGCTTATAAGTATCATTAAAATCATAAACGAAGTTCCGCAACGTGGATGAAAACGGCGTTGCTTTCTAACGTTTTCAACGGTTAGCTCAAGACCTTTTTCGTAGCAAAAAATGGTTTTATGCTCGGCACCGTGGTACATAAATACTCTTTTTATATCCTTCATAAAGGATACCGCCCAAACATAAGCCACAAACACCGCAAGCTTTAGCAACTGCTCTATACCCGAGCGCACAAACTTTGTAAACTGTGTGTTAAATAATGTCTGCAAGCCTGAAACAAAAAGTCTTGGTAAAAGCATAAACAAAACTACCGAAAGGGCAACACCCAAAACAGTACCTATAACCATAACTATACTAATTAAAAGATTATTATCTTTTTTATCGGTTTTTTCTGTTGTTTCTTCTGTTTCAACAGTTTCTACTGCTTCGGCTTTTTTTGTTTTTTTATCCTCTTCCTCAAAATCGGTAAAACCTGATTTTTCAGCCGAAATCATCATTGCTTTATAGCCCTGTATCATAGACTCTACAAAGCCAACCACGCCACGTATTATGGGCAACGCTAAAATCTTGTATTTTGTGCGTAAGCTTTTTTGGTCAAAATAGGTTATGTCTATTGTACCGTCAGGTATTCTTACGCCCATAGCAGTTTTTTCGGGACTTTTCATCATAATTCCCTCTATAAGCGCTTGACCGCCTATTGATGTATATTTAGCCATTTTCTTGCTCCTCTTCATTTTCTTCGTTATCTTCATTTTCTTTGTTATCTGTTGCAACTTCTTCAGGTGCGATTTCCTCCGGCTCTGGCTCTTGCTCGCTATCCGCCGAAAGTACATCTTCAAGAGTTACTACGTCTTCCCCTTCAAGCGGATTTTCCTCTATTTCGGGGTCATGAAGCGGTAAAACTATTGTAGCGGTTGTGCCAACACCCTCGGTACTTTCTATAAACAATAATCCCTGATGTTGTTTTATAATTTCGTCCGCTACCGCAAGGCCTATACCCGAGCCTCGCACGGTTTTATTAGCCTTATAGAATTTTTCTTTAATTCGGTCAATATCCTGTGCGGGTATACCTACACCGGTATCTGACACAGATATACGTACACAACCCTCTTCTTTAAGCTGAGTTATAAGCACCTGACCGCCACTTTCGGTATATTTAACCGCATTATCTATAACATTTATAAAAACCTGTTTTAATCTGTTAATATCACCCATAACAGTAAGCTGTTCAGCGGGTTCGGTAAATATAAGCTCTATACCCTGTTGCTTTGACAGTTCTACATACATATCTACCGATTCTTCTAAAACGTGAGTTATATTAAGTGGTTGCGTTACTACCGACATTTTTCCGCTTTGAATTCTTGAAAAATCAAGCAATTCCTCTACAAGACCAGAAAGTCGGTCCGCCTCTGACAACACAACGTCCAAACCACGTTGTACCAAATCTTCATCCATACCGAGCGACATTTTTGCCGTTTCACCCCAACCACGAATAGCCGTAAGCGGTGTACGCAGTTCGTGAGAAACCGACGAAATAAAGTCGTTTTTAAGGTTTTCTGCCTGACTTAATTCAGAAGCCATATAGTTTATAGAATCGCAAAGCTCGCCTATTTCATCGTTTTTGTTATTCATAATACGTGATTCAAAATCACCCATTGCAATCTTTCGGGCCACGTTACTTACATCTCTTATTGGTTGTACGATTGATTTTATAAAAAACAATCCCGAAAAGGCACAGAAAGCCAAAACGCCCAAAGCCGCAACTACCACAATCAACACAAAGCTACCTATCGTTTTGTTAAATGCTTTCAATGATATAATCCATCTGTAGGCGCCAAGCTCTTTACCCTTAGAATCATAAATTATTGTAGTGCTTGCCATAATGCTTTCACCGTCAAAGGTTTTTCCCTTAACCGTTACAACATCGCCCGATTGCTTAGCACGTGTATAATCGGTCATAGCGTCACTTTGTTGTTGGAAGCCTGTTGTTGAAACCACTATACTGCCGCCAGCGTCTAACACCTGAACCTCAATATTGTTTTTATATTGAAATTCACTTGCTATGTTAATTGCCGTATCGTTAAAATTAAGCTCGTTAGCAGTTGAAAGTGCAGAAAACTCATGTGCATAATCACTAGCTAACGACTCTATTCTTTCGGTATAAATAGAACTGAAAATAGCAGAGAAAGCAATAGCAGCGGCAGTTATTACCAGAGCTACCACTAAAAATATATTTAAAAACCATCTTACAGCTATGCTTTTAAATTTAATCTCTAATTGCATTTTGCTTTCTCCTTTCATAAGTTAGTTAAAATTTGAAATTAGTGGGTATTCCACTTGTATCCCATGCCCCAAACTGTTATTAAGTGCTTTGGAGCCGAAGGGTCATCCTCAATCTTTTTACGCAAACGTCTCATATTAACATCTACTATCTTTTCCTCACCGTAGTAGTTGCTACCCCATACTCTGGTAAGAATATCTGTACGGTCAAGCGCTACATCAGGATTATTGAAAAAGTATTCTATCATCTGAAACTCTACCTGAGTAAGCTCTATATTCTCGCCGCCTTTAAGAAGAGTTCTTCTTCTTAAATTCAATGTGAACTCACCCAAAGTAATATCGTCAGACGGTACAATAACTGTTCTTTGACTCTGCATTTCAACCCTGCGATAGAGTGAATCAACACGGGCAAGCAATTCTGTAGGACTAAAGGGCTTAGTTATGTAATCATCCGCCCCAAGCATAAGTCCGCTTATTTTGTCCATTTCCTGTGTGCGTGCAGTAAGCATAATAATTCCTAAAGATTCGCTACGCTTTCTAAGCTCTTTGCAAAGTGCAAAACCGTCCATCCCAGGCATTGAAATATCAAGCAGAGCTATATCAAAGCTTTCTAAATCATTATCGTATATATCCAGCGCCTCTTCACCGGAGCCCGCCTCAACAACGCTGTAACCTACTCTTTTTAAATTTATTGCCTCAAATTCTCTTATTGCAACCTCGTCTTCAACTATAAGAATACGCTTCAATTTTTCTTACCCCTATTCATAAAGTTTAAAATTAGCTTTTACTGTTTCAATTGTTAATCCTTCAGCTGCAGCTGTTTCAGAAATTTTACAAATAAAACTGGTTTCGCCGTTATTCATAATTTCGTACATATTTTCGGATTTAGATTTACCTGAATCCCAATCGGATTTTTTAATAGCTTTAATATATAACAGGCTTTCGCCAACGGTCATATCCTCAGGATTATATTTATAAATCTCTCGCACCTGATTGTCAGTATCCTTAAGAACGGCAATATTGCCAACCCATTTAGCAGGTATTTCGTAATAATAACCGTCTATAATGCTTATCATTGTAACAAGCTGGTTTGTAAGTGTCTCACCGTTAAACGAACACCAATTTGTTAAATACAACTTTTCGTTAACCTGAGATTTCGCAACCGATGGCAAATTTTCTTGAACAGGAATTTCAAGAATACCGTCATCATTAATATCACGTGTAGCATACGACGCCGAGCGTAATGTAGAAACGGTTTCCCTTATATCAGGCTGTAGCAACGGATTTACAAGCACTCCCTTTTCAAGAAAAAGTACCTCTGTTACGGCACCCACGCCCTTGATTTCATCAATATAAATTGCGGGCTTGCCTGTAGAAAGAGCACCTACTACAGGGGCATTAATGGTTTTGGCGGCACTATCAAGCTCGCAAGAAGAAACTTCGGTTACACCCTCTTGATTAATTTCAAAAAGTGCGGCAGTATTCATTTGCTCGGTTGCGCCAATTTTCACAATAAGAACCTCGTTCTTATCATTTTCATCCAAATCGCAGGTTATAAAGTGTGTATACTTTTGAAGCATACGCTGTGTAAGCGAATTCTCCAAAGCGCTGTATACAGCAAGCTGCATTTCACTTGAACCATAAATTTGCCAACCAACTAATATTTCTTTCGTTCCGTCATTATCCAAATCACAAAACTCTATCATATCAACGCCGCCGGCAACTATTTTTTGGTTTGAAATAGTTTCCCAATTTTCACCATTTTGGCGAATGTAGCTAATATTCATAGTTACGGTTTCACCATCTGTCATACCGTAAAAGGCAAAGGCCTCAAGTGTACCGTCATCATCAATATCCTCACGCACAACTGCTGAACGGTAATTACCTCTTATAGGGTACTTAAAGGTATAATTGCCACCGGCACTGCGTTTTATCGCCTCATTAATAGCATTTAGCTCGCCCGATAAGGTAGGTGGCGAAAGAAGCTCGGTAGGTTCTGTGGCAAATAAATCACATCCGCAAAGTAAAAAAACTAATATTAAACTTAAAATAACACTTATACTTTTTTTAACCATCCAAGCCCACCTCTTTTTTGCTATATTTTGCGGTTTTTACGCACTTAAAACCACACATAAATATTCACTATAGATTATATCACAACCCGCCATAAAAATAAAGATTTTTTGTTAATATTTTTAAATTATTTTTGTACATTTAAAAGCAAAAAAATACCGTCCCTTTTAAAAGGACAGTATTTTTAAAAAATTATTCACAAAACAGTTCGGTAGAAAGGTAGCGGTCGCCCGTATCCGGCAAAAGAACCACTATATTTTTTTTTGCATTTTCAGCCCTTTTCGCAAGCTCAATTGCGGCGTATAGTGCCGCACCTGCCGAAATTCCTACCAAAACACCCTCGCTTTTACCCATAAGCCTTGCTGTTTCAAAAGCATCGGTATCACTAACTGCTATAACCTCATCATAAACATTTGTATCCAGCACTTCGGGAATAAAACCCGCACCAATACCTTGTAATTTATGCGCCCCCGCTTTTCCTTTAGACAATACAGGTGAACCGTTTGGTTCTACTGCAACAACTTTTATATCAGAATTTTTAGATTTCAAATATGCACCCACACCCGAAATTGTGCCGCCTGTTCCTACACCGGCTACAAAAATATCTATTTTGCCATCAGTATCATCATAAATTTCAGGACCCGTAGTATCAAAATGCGCTTTAGGATTTGCAGGATTAACAAACTGACCAGCAATTATGCTATTGGGTATTTCTTTTTTTAATTCCTCGGCTTTTTCTATAGCCGCAGTCATACCCTTTTTACCGTCTGTCAAACACAGCTCGGCGCCGTATGCTTTAACAAGCATTCTTCGCTCTTGAGACATAGTATCGGGCATAACAATTATCGCCTTATAGCCTTTTGCGGCGGCAACCATTGCAAGACCTATACCGGTATTGCCTGATGTAGGTTCAATAATAACAGAGTTTTCTTTCAATAAGCCTTGCTTTTCGGCCTCGTTTATCATTGAAACGGCAACCCTATCCTTAACCGAACCCGCCGGATTAAAATATTCCAGCTTAGCTATTATCTTTGCTTTTAAATTTAAACTTTTTTCAATGTTACAAAGCTCTAAAAGCGGGGTTTTACCCACAAGCTCAGCGGCAGATTTATAAATTAATGCCATACTTTTACCTCTAAAATAAATTTATTCTACAATCTCACCAAATGCTACATCTCGGTCAACTGATGTAATTTTTACGTTCTTTATCTGTCCCTCAATATTATGGATAGAATCAACGCAAACACGTGAATAATTAGGTGTATAACCTTCAGCCCTTTCATTTTTACAGGTTTCAAATAAAA
>JAZREW010000136.1:0-7981 GCA_045661005.1 Acutalibacteraceae bacterium
ATTTTCATCAAAACGGTCAAAGTCATAAACAAATACCGCTCCCTCGCAAAGCCATTGACCGTAAAGTTTGCCCCAAAGGGATTTACCCCAACCTGTGTCGGAAATTGTAAGATGAAGCCCATCTCTCTCACAGCAATGCCAATATTTAGCAGTTACAAAATGGCCTAAAGCATAGGTGTGCTTGTGTGCTGCCATTTTTGGATTACCGGTAGTGCCTGAAGTAAAGAACATAAGTGCGGCATCGTCACCTGCAGAGGCATCCTCGGTTCTTTCAAATTTACCTGAAAAACGTGCGTATTCGCTATCAAAATCGTGCCAACCGTCACGTGAACCGCCAACTAAAATCAATTCTTTAACACATTCGCAATTTTTAGCGGCTCTTTCAGCAATTTCTGCAGTATCACCGTCAGCAGTACATACAAGCGCTTTCACACCTGCTGCCTTATAACGATATTCAAAATCATGGTCTTTGAGCTGATTAGTAGCAGGAATAGCCACCGCACCAAGCTTATGAAGCGCTACCATACAGAACCAGAACTGATAATGTCGCTTAAGCACAAGCATAACCTTGTCGCCCTTTTTAATGCCTAATGAAGCAAAATAGTTAGCGCATTGGTTTGAGGCTCTTTTAATATCTTTGAAAGTAAATCTTCTTTCTTGCAAATTTCTATCAACATGAAGCATTGCAAGCTTTTCAGAATATTTATCTGCAATACCGTCAACAATATCAAAACCAAAGTTAAATGTATCTGTATTCTTAAAGTTAATGCTTTTTAAAGCACCGTTTTCGTCTTCTACAGTATCAACAAATTTTTCACACACAAGTGCTTCTAATTTTTTGGCAGAAGCAATACTCTTACGAACGCTTTCTTCCTTTGTAGTCTCACCAGGTAAAACTACCGCACAGAAAACGCAATCCTTACCGTCAACTGCAATCATACCGTGAGGAGTAGAGCTGTTGTAATAAATACTGTCACCCTCATGCAAAATTTCGGTATGCTCACCTACCTGTACCTTTAAAGAACCACTTAAAATAAGGTCAAATTCCTGACCTGAATGTGTGGTGAGATGTATAGGTTTGTTTTGCTGAGCAGCAGAATATTCATATCTTACATAGTAAGGTTCGGCAATTTTATCCTTAAACTTTGGTGCTAGGTTAGCAATATCAATACCGTCTTCCTTTGCGGTTTTTTGACCCTCACCTTTACGGGTTACAGTATAACTTGTAAGTCTTGCAGAATGACCCTCTAAAAGCTCAGTAAGTTCAACATCAAAAACAATAGCACATTTATGAATAAAGCTAAAGGGAATATCCGCATTTGCGCCTTCAAATGTAACATATTGCTCTTCGCTAACTTCTGTTTTTTCTGCCATTTCAGTAATAGACCAGCCCATAATTTCACGAAGCTCCTTAATTCGTGAAGCGATCTCCATTAACTGTTGCTTGGCTGTGTTGGTAGTCATTCTAATTACTCCCTTTCTTTTTAAAAAATCAAAATAAAAAAACACCCATCTCAAACTTTGAGACGGGTGTTGATTTAACACTCGCGGTACCACTCAAATTGCAGTAAAACTGCCACTCAGAGTCTAACAACTCGTATGCCTTTACGCAGCAATCACGGGAAAACCTACTAAAATTTCAGCTTTCCGGCTCAGAAGTGATGGGTTATGTTAGAAAAATACTATCGGTTCGCACCAAACACCGACTCTCTTAAAATACAGTTTCTAAACCGTCTTCGTCAAAGCCTTTTTCAATTTTTTAGTATTATAACACCGCAAAATAATTTTGTCAATACATTTTATTATATTTTTATTCACCAAATGGGAAATCAAAAGTACCGCCGTTGCTGCTTTCAGATTTGTTTTCACCAGGATTTTCTAAAATCTGTTCTTGCGCAACATAACTTGATTCACTAACATTAGCTTTTAGTTCAACCTCAATGGTTTTTGTTTGTCCTTCAGCAGTAGCTATTGTAACATTAATAATATCTCCGGCATAGCTTTGCTCAATTATATCAAGAACTACATCATCGCTGGTAATTACAGCACCATTAATATGAGTGATAATATCACCAACTTCAGCTTTACCGTAAAGACCGCTTTCCTCTGAAATCTCGGCTAAATATAAACCTACATGGTCATAACCTTTAATCTCAGCAGTAACAGAATCAATAGCATTATAAGAAATACCTAGTTTTGCACGGCTTACTACCTTACCCTTTTCTAAAAGCTCCTCAACAATACGTTTCATTGTAGTTGTTGGAATAGCGTAACCTACTGCATCATATTCAGAGCTTGCAAGCTTTGAAGAAGTAACACCAACAACCTGACCGTACATGTTAACAAGCGCACCGCCAGAGCTACCTGGATTTATTGCACTATCTGTCTGAATAAGTCTTGCAGAATATGAGGATGTAGTCTGAACTCTACGATTAATCGCAGAAATAATGCCACGTGTAATACTTGTAGCGTCGGTAGCATCACTAGGTCTACCAATCGCAACTACATGTTCACCATAAAACAAATCATCGGAATTTCCGAATTTTGCAGGTTCGAATTTTCCGCCCTCTATTTTCAAAACTGCTAAATCACTTACCTTATCGCCTGCAACATAACGAGCCTCGTGTTCGGTGCCATCGTACATATAAACCTTGAATTTAGCACCTGCAATTTCAGAATAAATATGGTCATTTGTTACAATATATCCATCATCCGAATAAATAATACCACTAGCCTGTGAACCTAATCCTGAAGAATTATACACAATAATGCCAACAATCGATTTATTTACTTCTTCGTACACCTGAGCTTCGGTCATCTCGTCGGTTTTTGTGGGTCTTGCCGCTAAATCAACATCTTTATGAACCGAAGGTTTTATAGTGGTGCTTACACTATTTTTACCTATAAAATATCCAACCACACAGGTGCCTGTTAACAAGATAATAAGCGCCATTATAAGAGCGAAAAACTTCAGACCCTTGCTAATCGGTTTATAAGCCTCTAGGGGTTTAATTTCTGAATAATTAATTGCGTTAAAGGCTGGTGTATAGTTATTATTTTCAATAATATTATCTTGATTTAAGAAAGGTTCGTTTTCAGAATCAACCGTTGTTTCACAGAAATTATCGTTTTCTACGGTAATCGGTTCGGCAAAATCTTCTTCAGCATTTTGTTGTGAAATCGACTCTTGTTGAACAGTTTCTTCAATTATATCTTCATTTGTTTCTTGATTGTTTAAAAATTCATTCATAGTAATTCTCCGTTCAAAATTAATTCCCGTTAGGTAATATTATCTTAAAGGCTGTAAACTGATCTTCCTTACTAGAGACCGCAACCTGACCGCCGTGGGCGGTAATGATTGTTTTAACTATATAAAGACCAAGGCCTGTACTGTTTTTGCTGGCAGAGCGTGATTTATCTACCTTATAAAAACGCTCAAATATATACGGTAATTCCTTTTCGGGAATACCTTTACCTGTATTTGTAACAGTTAATACGGTTTTCTTATTTTCATTTTTAAGTGTAAAGCTGATACTTCCGTTTTTATCAGTAAATTTTATAGCATTATCGACTAAATTGTAAACCACCTGATGAATTAAATCCCTATCAGCTGTTACCGAGATTGGTTCTATCTCATCCAGACCAACGATTTGTATATCATTGCTCTCGATACGTTGTTCCTGACTTATAACAACCGAACAAAGCAGTTGACCTAAATCAAACAACTCAGGATTTAACACAAATTCACCCGATTCTAATCTAGACATACTAAGCATTGATTGAACAAGCCGTGAAAGACGTTTTACTTCGTCAGACACTATAGTTAAATAATATTTTTGTTTTTCTTCTTCAATAGTACCATCAAGAATACCATCAATAAAACCGCTTATAGTTGTCATTGGTGTTTTTAACTCGTGCGAAACATCTGCAACAAAGGTTTTACGCATACTTTCAAGCCGTGCCAAAGAGTTAGTCATCATATTAAATGACATCGAAAGCTCGCCTATTTCATCATCAGAAATTACAGGAATTCGCTTAGAAAAATCGCCCTTAGCCATTGCCTTAGAAGCTTCAGACATAAGCTTTAACGGTTTTGTCATACGATAGGTCATAATATATATGAAAAAGAACATTACAATAATCGGTACTATCGCAGAAAAGGCATATAACTTGGTTATAGCAGAAATCCATTCTTTAACTATTGAAACAGGTGCAGTAGCAAAAACCGTTGCATATAAAGAACCATCTTCCTTATGTACGTCACTTCTAAAAACATAATGTTGTTTTGAATAAATACCAATATCACTTAAGAAAAATTCTTTATTTTCCTTTTCAGATTTAAACAAATCTTTTGAAATGGATTTAATTGAATGCTCACAATCTTTTTTTTGCGCCCATTCATCACAACCACAAATCACAATTTTACCATTTGCATTTGCAATAAAAACATCAAAATCAGAAATACGGGCAACAGAATTTATAACTAAACACAGTTGTTGCATATCAACAGTTTCATCGTCATTTATAACATCAAACTGTGAAACTACCTCATTACAAGCTTTTTTCATTGTCTCTTGCTTGGTGCTTATTATATAATTATTCATTAAAAAAGAAAGTATCATCATTATAAAAGCTAAACTAAAGACAATTATAAGTGAGGTTGTTAAAAAATATTTTTTAAAAAGCTTAAGCCTCATCTTTTACCTCATTTTTTTGAAGTTTCGAATTTATAACCTACACCCCATACGGTTTTTAAAGACCATTCATCAGAAACGTTTTCAAGTTTTTCACGCAGTCGCTTTACATGAACATCAACAGTACGGGAATCGCCGTAATAATCGAAACCCCAAACTTCATCTAATAGCTGATCTCTAGTATATACCCTATTTGGATTACTTGCAAGATGATAAATAAGTTCTAACTCTTTAGGCGGAGTATCTATTTGAACGCCGTTTACAACCAACTCGTAATTAGTAAGATTAATACTAAGTTTATCAAAACGCACTTCATTTACTTGCTTATTCTTGTCGTTATCGTTTGATCTTCTTAAAACCGCCTTAATTCTTGCAATTACTTCTTTAGTATCAAAAGGTTTACTAACGTAATCGTCTGCGCCCAATTCAAGACCTAAAATCTTATCAAACACTTCACCCTTTGCAGTAAGCATAATTATTGGTGTTTCGCTGTTTTTGCGAATTTCTCGGCACACCTGCCAACCATCAAGCTCAGGCAACATAATATCAAGCAATATCAAATCCGGATTATATTTTTCAGCATACTTAACAGCGGTTAATCCGTCATTAGCAACAACAGTTTCAAAACCGTCTTTCTCAAGATACAATCTTAAAAGCTCGCATATGTTTTCATCATCATCAACTATAAGAATTTTGTATTGCAATTTTAATTCCTCACTCTTAACAAAATTACTGTAATATTTATTTAAACACAATAATATAATAATATTATTACAAAAATATGAATAAATGCAATATTATTTTATAACATTAAAAGACCGCCCAAAATTTAGGGCGGTCGAAAAAACAAAAATTATTCAGCAGCTTCTGCGTTTTCTTGCTCTTTCATCTTAGCAAAGCATTCACTGCAATATACCGGACGATCATCACGTGGTACGAATGGAACGGTAGCAACACCGCCACAAGCAGCACATACTGCCTCATGCATCTCCCTCGGAGCTTTTCCTGCGTTCTTGCGCTTGTCACGGCAAGGTTTGCAGCGCTGTGGTTCGTTTACAAAGCCTTTTGATTCGTAGAATTCCTGCTCTCTTGCAGTGAATACGAATTCTTCTCCGCAATCTTTGCAAACTAAAGTCTTGTCTTCAAACATCTTTTTTACCTCTCTTGGTTTGATAATTTTAGCCCCGGACGGGATTGCACCGCCACCTTTGGTTTTCAACGCTCTGCCTTAAGCTACATGGGCATATATATTAACGGCGAAACCGTTATTTACTTTTAAGCTTTTTTCTAACCCTTGAAAGTGAATTTTCAACAGATTTTTCGGATATACTAAGCTTATCGGAAATCTGAGAATATTTATCACCCGAAAGATAAAGCTGTAAAACCTTATATTCAAGCTCAGAAAGCTCTAATTTGATACTGTTAGTTAAGGTTTCATAATCTTCTCTTTCAAAGAAAATCTTTTCAGGGCTGTTATTATCTATAATCTCTAAATCTTCAATAGAAGATAAAAGCTCGTCAGGAATGTTTTTTTTGCATTTATTTGATTTTAGCACCGACTGAAGCGAACGTTTAATACAAAGTGTTGCGAAGGTTGAAAAACTAGCCTTAGAAGAATCAAAGTTTTTCACAGCAGAATATAGTGCAATGTTAGCCTCTTGCATAGCATCTTCGCAATAAGCTTCGGGACAAAAACGTCTCACATTATGAAGTATAACAGGATAATATCTATCAATAATAACCTGCATTAGTTCGTAGTTGCCAGAATTAATCTCGTGCACTATTTCGTCATCCGACATATTTTTGTAAATTTCGACAAAATTAATTCCCATTCAAACCTCAAAATCAGTATTTCTTAACAATTATATAAAATATGATACCTTACGGACAGATAATTGTCAAGAAAATTTTATTTTTTTGTTAAAATTGACCTTAAACTTTTTCTTTTATATGTGCATTTACAACATCAAAATGTTATAATTGCTTAACTTTCATTGACAAAACTAGTAAAATAAGGTAATATATAAATAATTGTGCAATACACTTTGGAGGTACTAAAATGGTAAAAAAACTATATGACTTATGGTGTGAAAAAGCAACTGGTGATATAGACCTAGTTAACGAGTTAAAAAACATTAAAGATAACGAAGAACTAATCACCGATGCCTTTTATAAAAACTTAGAATTTGGCACAGGCGGTCTTCGTGGTGTTATAGGCGCTGGCACTAACAGAATGAACATTTATACTGTTGGTCAAGCATCACAAGGTCTTGCAGCTTATGTTAATTCTATTTCAGAAAACGGAACAATTGCCGTAGCTTATGATAGTAGAATTAAATCAGATACATTTGCAAAAACTGCTGCTTCAATTTTTGCGGCAAACGGAATTAAAGTATATATATACAATGAGTTAATGCCCACACCTATGCTTTCATATGCCGTTAGAAGATTAGGTTGTGATGCGGGTATTGTAGTTACCGCAAGCCATAATCCTGCAAAATATAACGGTTACAAAGCTTATGGTGCAGATGGCACACAGCTAGGACCAGACGCTGCAGATTTTGTGCTTTCTATAATGCAAAAGGTTGATATGTTTGATGGTGTTAAAACCATGGATTTTGAGAAAGCTCTAGCCGATGGTAAAATCGAATATATTAGCCAAGATATTATTGAGGAATATCTTGATTGTGTTGAAGCACAGCGTGTAGAACCAAATACAGATTTATCTGGACTTAAGGTTGTATACACCCCGCTTCATGGTTCCGGCAACAAACCTGTGCGTGCTATTTTAAAAAGAATTGGAATTTCAAATCTTACAATTGTTCCCGAGCAGGAATTGCCAAACGGTAACTTCCCTACTGCACCTTATCCAAATCCTGAAATTCGTCAAGCATTTGAATGTGCATTAAAGCTAGCCGAAACAGAAAATCCTGATATTTTGCTTGCTACCGACCCTGACTGTGACCGTGTGGGCATTGCAGTTAATGTAAATGGCGAATATAAATTGTTTACAGGAAACGACGTTGGCGCTTTATTACTTAACTACATTCTTGAACGCCGTATTGCAAATGGTACATTGCCGAAAAATCCAATTGCAGTTAAAACTATTGTTACTACCGAGCTATGCCAAAAAATCGCTGATAGCTACGGTTGCGAGCTTGTTAATGTTCTAAGAGGATTTAAGTTTATCGGCGAACAAATTTCTATATTAGCCGACAAAAACGAAGCTGAACGTTATGTATTTGGCTTTGAAGAAAGCTACGGTTATCTTGTTGGCGATTACGCAC
>JAZREW010000137.1:0-3437 GCA_045661005.1 Acutalibacteraceae bacterium
TGATTTGTTTACAATTTTTTGAATTTCAGAATAGTTGTAACCCGATTCAGTCAACCTTTGTTTTCTTTCTTCACCGTTACCCCAAACGCATTTGATTACTTCTTTTGCAATTTCCTGGTTTGATTTCTTTTTTGGGGATAATAAAGCATTAACCTGTGCTTGTATCTCGGTATAGTTATAACCGGCGGCAGTTAGACGTTCTTTACGTTCGGTACCGTTACCCCAGTTGCCAGCTATTACTTCGTTTACAATTTCAGTAACGGTTTTTGTGGGATTTACAGATTTGGTTATATCGGTGTACATATAATTCATATCAACATTTCCTGTTATACCGTTTACGCTGCCTGTGCTTGAATATTGCCAAATATCATATTCAGCCGCAATGTTTGGTTTGTTTTCTGAAAACTTAGCGCACCAGATAGAGTAACCTAAGCGTTCTAGTTCGGCTACATTCAAAAAGGTTTGAAACCAATATTGATTTGCATATAAGCCTGCGGTATAACCTTTAGCTTTTATAGCTTCACAAAATCTTTTAGCAAACGAGGTTAAGGTTGACTTACCAAGATATTCGGTAGATTTATCTTCCATGTCAAAATATACACAAAAAGGTTTGCGGTTACCTATCAAGCGTAGGGTGTGTGCAACCTCGCTGTCTACCATATTTTCGTTTGTAGCATAGCTATAAAGATATACACCATAGGGGATATTTAACCTTTCACATTCGTTGGCATTACGCACAAACTGTTCATCGTCTTGTTTTGTAAGGTCGTTGCCATATCCGCAACGTAAAATGGCAAAGTCGATTTGAGGCTTCACCGCATCCCAATCAATTCGTTTTTGATATTTACTTACATCAATACCTTTTAATATACTCATTTATATTACTCCTTTTTTATTTATTATTTAAAAAGCTCCAAACACATTTTTGGTTATTGTCATAAACATTACATTTGGTAAGAGTGGCCATTTTAATGGCATTCTCTAATATAAAATATGCGCCTTTTTGCGATTTGATATTGTGAAAATTTTTTCTAACACGATATACTGTAGGGCTAGTACCGGTCATATTGAAAACTCCTTTTTAATTTAAATCATTGTAGTAAAATTCTTTAAGCGTTTTTATTGCTCTGTTTTTCAATCGGTTAACGGCTTGTCTGCTAATGCCCAACACGCTCGAAATTTCGCAATCGGTATAGTTGTATATGTATTTATATGTAATTATTATTTTTTGGCGCTTAGAAAGGTAGGAAAGAGCTTCGTCTATACCAAAGTAATTGTCAAAGGTGAAAAATAAAAAATCTTCGGTTTCTTCAAAAGAAATACGGCTAAAGTTTTCTAATTCCTGTTTTTTAGAAAGCGCAATGTATTTGTTTTTTAAAGATACTGCTATATATCCCGATAAGCCGTTAGAGTTATCGTTTTCAAATTTGTTTAAGCTTATGTCATATAATAACTCAATTAAAAAAACGGTTAACTCCTGGGCTGTGTCATCACCTCCTAATCGGGCGGAATATACAGATATTAGCTTTTTAAATTCATTATGTATTTCGCAAAAGGCGTTTTTGTCACCATTTTTGAAATTTTTAATTAGCTTTAACATTAAATAATTACACATTTCAACCATCCTTAAAATTTAGTAAGAAAAAAGATGAATATTTGTAAACTTTTTATTTCAACTTTTTTGCAATATGAAATTTAAAGGAAAGATTAAAAAATATGACGCATTTTAGAGTGAAAGGTAGATATTTAGGAGCAAAAAACCAAAAATTACAGAATTTAACTATAAATATTGACAAATATTTTCAATTATTGTATAATTAAGGTATGAGAATAGCGCTGTGTAATAAAAATAAAAAAATATTAGAAAATTTGAAATTAATAATTTATAAGTATGCAGAACAAAAGAGGATTGAAATAGTTGTTGACTGCTATTACTGTGGTGAAGAAATATTGTCGTCAGGCATCAAATATAATATTATTTTTATAGATTATTTTCTTTATGGAAAAAACGGTCTTGAAGTAGCAAAGGAGTTGAGAAATACCGGCTGCCAAAGCGCAATTGTATTCACCAGCAACAGTACCCACTTTGTTCTAGATGCTTTTAAAGTTAGTCCGCAAGCTTTTTTATTGTTACCGGTAAAAGAAGAAGAGCTTTATTCTGTATTGAATGAATATTTTGAAAAGAGGGGATTGGATTATCCCTTGTGGTTGAAAACAGGGGAAGACACGGTTTGTCTTAATACTTCTGAAATAGTTTATCTTGAAGCTAATAATAAACATTGCTTTGTTAATCTTAAATCGCAAAGTTTAAGATGTAATAAAACAATGGCTTGCGTTTATAACCAATTGCCTAAAAGCCACTTTTTAAAAATAAATAGAGCTTTTATAGTTAATTCGGATTATGTTAACAGGTACAATAGTGAAGAAGTATTTTTAAAAAATGGTGCTAAGCTTAGAATTAGCAGGCACTATTTAAAAGATTTCAAACAGGAATACCGCAGTTATATAAATCTAAGGCAACCTTAAAAATAAAAAGTAGTATATTTTTTTAAAAATAACTATTGACAAATTTTAATTTTGTGTTATAATAATTCTTGCTTGTTTGGAGCGTTAGCTCAGTTGGTTAGAGCAACCGGCTCATAACCGGTTGGTCCGGGGTTCGAGTCCCTGACGCTCCACCAAACAAGCTTATATTTTTAGGTTTGGTATTTCCGCAATATACATAGTGTGTTTTCGGAAGTATGCGCATCAAGCGGCGCTAAAGGCTTGCTTTCTGCGACAGGGACTTTCGGTTAAAAACATTCCACCGGAATGTTTTTAAATCCCGAAACTAACGCTCCACCAAACAAGCTTATATTTTTTAATTCATTATATAGGGGTATGGTGTCAATGGTAGCACACCGGTCTCCAAAACCGTTTGTGAGGGTTCGAGTCCTTCTACCCCTGCCAGAAAAAAGCACTTGCTTTCGCAAGTGCTTTTTTCAACGAAATTCGCCTGCGGCGAGTGAAATTTGGCTTTGCCAAGTGAAATAGCTTCGCTGTGAAATATTTGCTACGCAAATGTGAGGAGGCGAATTTTATTTCACATTGCGACCAACGTGAGCAATATTTCACAATTCACGGAGTGAATTATTTCACCGTGAGCGTCCGTGAACGATTTCACTAAAAAGCTAACGATTATGTGAGAGTTCGAATTCATACGCAAAAATGCATAATATATCTTTTTTGTAGCCCATAGCCAAAAAACGACAAGGTTTGTAAAAGCCTTGTCGTTTTTACTTATTACATTTATATTTACAAAAAAGGCAAGCTTTTTCTAAAGCTTGTCGTTTTTTGTTTATGCTAATTTAATTTAGAAATTGTAATTATTTAATTTCACTATTTTCTATGGCGAAATCAAGTAATATATTTCATAATGGTTATCATTTGACGAAGCA
>JAZREW010000138.1:0-5901 GCA_045661005.1 Acutalibacteraceae bacterium
CCCCTCCCCTCGAAATTAAATTACCTATTGACCTACTAGGTGAATGGCGGCATAGCTGATCAACTAACATGTTAGTGCGGTAGGTGGCTTGAAAGTTTACAAATACTTAACAAATAGATATACCCCTCATGCCACGGACACATGAGGGGTATGAAAGGAGAATAACACCAGGGTGGTTTGTGTTACCTACTTAGAAGTATTACACCAGTTCAAGTATTTTGCAACACACTCGCCTATTTCATTGGTGGCATAAAATACTTTGTTTGCCACAAAAAACCAAAACAACTTACGTACTGCCTTATTGATCGGCTTAGTAAGTTTACCTGCGTAATTATTCATGCTGCAAGCTTCAGTTGAAAATACTATGTCTTTATTCTCATATTTTATATTAGTTGTCTTCCTATGAATGAAAGTATAAGCATCATTATCTTTTTGTATAACGTCTGCCTGTAACATGATATCTTCATACTTTATAAAGTAAGAAAATACTATGTCTTTCTTTTCGTACTTAGTTGTTAAGTGTGGGTATATATCAAAATCAGATATACCTGATGTGATCATTTTCAACCTGGGGTTATTGAATGCAAAATATACATCACTGTCTTTACCGCCGGGGGTACTATCACAATACTCGACTGCAACTTGAAGCTTATTAGACTGACCATAGTTATATATGTCTATGTCTCCCGGCTTCATGTTCCTGAAGTTAGTGAGGCCCATTTCTTTAATATAAGGACACCCTATCATGTCAATACTGTTTGCAGCCATGAATATCTTGATATTATCGACACCACGTACAAGGGTAGAGATAGTCTGCATGAATAACATAAATTCATCAGGCACGTATATACCTCTGCTCATGAATTCATCAAAGAATATCAGGCCGTTTTTAAGACCGGGATAACTATTACCTTTTTCGTGTTCCATGTTGGTTAACGCAAAGGCATAAGCAAAAGGCTTTGTATCCATAATGTCTTTATTAAGTGTCTCGTCATAATAGGCCATGTACCAACGTCCTGAGTAATATATAACATGATCAAACTTGCCTTTTGAATACTTTTTGATTTTATTAACACCAAAGGCATCAGACACCATGCTGTCAAAATAAGATGCAGCACGTTTGCCCTTAAAATCTTCTTGCCAACGTCTGACTATAGCCATTTGAGCACCTGTTTTAAAGTAATTCTGAATACCATAGTCCTGCACACTATGCGTTTTTCCGTTTGAACGTTCACCGAAAAACATATAGTATTTTGCATTTGGTGCTTTTAGCATTATAGGCTTCAAACTATGAAACTTCTGCTGCGTTGTCTGTTTACTCATTTGGTATAGAAAACCCCCTTTAAGAAATTGATATACGTTTCTCCTAAGTCAAATACATATGATGCTTTCTCTAAATATATACCGCCGTGTGCATAATAATCAACTGTATTGCCTTGATAGTCAGTTATCGTACCTGAGTATTCATTATCAAGGTAATAATGTGTTAATTTTCCTGTTGCTTCAGGTGGTAATTCCAGTCCATTTTTAAAAGCATTGAAGATGTTCATAACATTATTGTTATATTTATTGAGCAAATAAGGCACGGCTGTTTTCTTATTAACACCTGATACAGTCAATGACAGGTCGTTACCGTCATGACTGATCATATAGGCCTTTGCTCTTAACGTCTTAAAATATTTATACTGGCCGTCATCATCAAACACGCCTAAAGGCTTAACTTCGCCCTTTATCGTTTTAGGTAATAATTCTTTTTCATAATCAAGGCCGTAATGCTCGCACATGCGTTTTAACTTGAATTCACAAAGGGCATTATATTTATTTATGAATTCTTGATGTTTTTCCTTATGAAGCATCTTTATACTATCTGTATCGGAATATATATAATCATTCTCACGTACATCATTTGAACCTATATTTTGAATTCCTAACCAAAGGTTAGAACGTGCATAAGCGGTCACGAAAATACCCCATGGATAGTAAGTAAACCTTTTCCGGCTTTTATTATATTTTTCTATTTCTTCTTCAGGGTTACAGTCTGTTGTAGTCCATGCCCCTTCGTTGAATTCTATAATGTCTCTTACTATGTCTGTAACCATCATGCCGTAAATAGAATTCAAAAGTCCCTTTGATACAAGATATTCAGTCTCTTTACCTTCTACACCTTTAAGTGTGGTCTTCTTTTGATACAGTTCGATAATTGATTTTATTATCTCTATAGGAAGGTAACCACGTTTATATATACGGAAATTGCCTATTTTAATATCGGACCATGTATAGCACTTGCGTATGATATTAAAATCAACGTCAGTTATTGTAGTGCAGATCATAGAAGCAGACACTAGTCTGCCGTTGTTTTCTATTGCCTTTTCTTTAAGGTAGCACTTTGATATAGATATATAATTTTCATAATCTGTCAAAGGCTTTATATCAGTAAATTTCACATCAAATACGCAACAATAACAATTTAAATAGTGTTCAAAGTCTTCTTTGCTATGTACTTCGACTATCTTGCCTTTTGACATAGGAAACTGCTCAGACAGGCATACAAAAGGATAAGAAGACGTATAATCAATTGAAGATACGTCTTCAAGTAATTCACCTGAGTAATAGCTGCTTGCATGAGTAAAACCGCCCTGGAATGCTCTTTTAAGCTGCATATATTCATCAAGGGTTAACGTCAATGATTTCATTAACGCATTATATTTTCTAAACTGTTTACGCCACACCTGTTTACCGCCTGCATAAAGGCAATTATGCCTTACGAACCTTCGACAATAGCCGGTGCATGTAAGCGGTATATTATATATACGGCCTTTTTCATCATCTATTTTTTCTTGAATTCCTGCACTTACTATTAATACATCATTAATGCAGTAGTTCAATTCTGTTTGGTTGATATAGGACCTGTAGTGTCGCTTCAGATCATAGTCAAGGTCACCTACTAACTTGTGTATATGATACTTTGTCAAGTTTTTTGCCCACGTTGCAAGGCTGTAATTAGTCAGGATATACGAGCATCTAAACTCTACACCGCTTTCAGTAATTGCGTATATAGGTTTTCTTGTATCAATAGCAAAGACCTTTTCAAACTTGAAAAGGTAAGCTAAGTATTCAATTTCAAACTGAAGATTATGTATATATACTAATAATCTTCTATATTTTGATGTTTCTAACTCGGAAGTAATTATATCAATAAGGTCAATAAATTCTTGCCAGGTACGGCCTACTATAACATGACCGTTAATAGCAAATTGCCAAATATACATTATTGACCTTCTCGGTATTATTTCAACTGTAGTTGTTTTCCTTTGTGAATTGAATATATCAATAATATGCTCTAATTGGTCATAGATCGAGCTATAAGCATCTTCATTAAAGTAATAAGGAAATTCTTCGCACAATTCATGGTAAAGGCTGTCAGGGGCAATACCGTCAGTTTTAGAAAATATTATAAAAGGAAATAAAGAACGCCTGACTTCTTCAAAGTCAGGAAATTCTTTGATAATCTTATCATTTATCTTTATCTTTGTTTTCTTCAGATATTCAAAAACAGCATGGTCTTCGTAAAGGTCTTCTATTTCACCTTCGTCAATAAATGAAGTAGTCTCAATATCGAACGCACATATAATATTATAATATTCTATCTTTTTTGTACTTGTCTGAATTCCGTTCTGTAATGCCTGCTGTAAGATACTGCCTATATCATCTACCGTATAATGATTATAGTCTAAGTGTAACATTATTTATAACAACCCTTCGTATATTCCTCTCATTGTTTCCTGTTCTGCTTCGTAATCTTCAGATACTCTTTTATGTACATGCATAGCAAGGTCAATTGACGAACCGCCTGCAAGTGCATTGCTTGCTATGAATTCAAGTATGCCGGTTGAACCTTCATAGTAAGAATGCACGTCACGGCCCTCTAACTCTAAAAATAAACGGTAAGCACTCCAAACGTCAGAAGTTAATTGTGCAAACTTTTCTTTGACCTTTGTCATGCTCTTTTTCTGCTTCCGGGCCTTAGCTATTGCAGCATCATATTCGTTGCCGAATAGAGAACGCATACGCCTTGTTTGAAGATCACCTGCACCGCCTACAGTACTAGACTGCATATGCCAAAACTTTTTTATCTTAGCGAATTGCTTAGACATTTGATTATAGTTCTTTGCCTGCTTAACACCAAATACAGGTGTACTCTGACCGTTATTTGTAACCCAGTTTAATGCGTCAGTCGCTATTGACTTGCCTGGCTTTGCTACATAGCCAAAGTCCTTTAATTCTGCATTATTAAGAAGCCTTTTCACACGTTTATTTGCTGCAAGCGACACGGTCCTTAATGCTCTTGATAATTCCCTTTGGTTGAGTTTTTGAAGTTCCATAATAGGCATGTTCAAAATCTCGTCAACGGTCATATTATCGACTTTAAAACCTTTTGGCATATGATCACCTCACTATATTAAATTGTTTGAAATATTTTTCGAGTAGTAGTTCATTACAGTCTGCATAAGGTATTACTGCTGTGTCATTAGCTCTTTTGTAAATATAATGATCACCTTTTACACGGATAAGCTTAAAACCGTTCTTTTTAAAATTTTTATCTATCTTTTTAAATTTCATGGAAATACCGGCCATAGTCACGCCCTCTTATCAAGTTCTTTAAGAATAGTCTTACCGTCAATACCACAATATAATTCAGGTCGGCCTGAATTAAAAAAATCACGTGCATCTTTAATATAGTGTATCAAATGACACTTTTCTGCACGTGCTTTTCTGCTTAATTTGCCTTTTAATCTTATCTCTAACTGTTCAATATAACGCAGTCTTCTGACATCATGAATATAGTTATCACATGCTTCAGAGACTACTGTTATAGCCAGGTTTTTAATATTTTCCATTTGATAATTCATAAGTACCTTCTTTCTAAATCAAAATACCCCGGTTTTGCACCGGGGTACTTGTTTTGCTTTATCCTAACAGTGCTTTTATCTGCTCAATGATCGACAACATGTTTTCATTTGAGACCGGACACCAAACACGGTCATAATACTTGCCGTTGCTTCCCTTTTCCTGGGGCAACTGGATAACATAAGCAGTATCACCGGCTTTGTACTTCTTTCCGTCATTCTTTACGGTGATTTCCTTAAAGAAGCAACTGTAGACCTTTACACCGTTAATATCAAGGTCAATGATAAGAAGCTTATCGTTCTTTGTCTTTCTGACATTCTCGACCTTAAAGGTGTACTGAACCTTTGCAGGCAGATTATTGTTTGGGCTTTCCGTGTTAGTTGAGTTAAACATTTAACATACTCCTTTGAATTAAAATTGAATTAGAATTGAATTAGAAAAATCTGCTGCCGGTATTAGCGGTATTACCCCCCTTTTTGTGTGAATTAGGAAAATCAACATCAACACGTGACTTGATACAACCTTCTAAGAATTCGATATAGCTTGTAAGATGCTTGACCTTTGTATTAAGTTCAAATATCTGCTTATTCTGCTTGTAGATTATTTCATTATAACCATGCATTACTTTCATGTGTTTCTCTAAGTTCTTTTTGCTGATAAAAGGCATTACACTAACCCCCTTAACATAATTTCTAACCTTGATATAAGGTCATCTTCCGTTTTGCAAGTGAATAAATACTCAGGTCCTTTATAGGCCGTGTAGATCGTACCAAACTCGGTATCTATCACCTGCACCCTTAAATTTAATTGTACTTCCCTGGTATTCATTTTAAACCCCTTTCTAAAGATTTCCCTTATTATGAATATACACCCCGAAGGGTGTATATCATATTTATGGTTAATTATGTCAGATTTATTACTTATATCTAGGCCTGCCAAAACCATATATCTTTGATGACGTTTTAAGTATCTTATGCTTCTTAACTGCATTAC
>JAZREW010000139.1:0-9508 GCA_045661005.1 Acutalibacteraceae bacterium
CGATCCGACTTGAATTCAATCACAAGTCGGTTTTATTGGATGAGACGATTGAAGCCTTAAACATAAAACCAGATGGCATATATGTTGATGGTACCGCCGGCGGTGCAGGACATTCGTCGGAAATAGCGAAAAGACTAAAGAGCGGATTGCTTCTAGCACTTGACCGTGACCCGGATGCGGTAAAAACCGCAACCGAAAGATTAAGCGGACTTCCGGCTAAAGTTATAAATAGCAACTTTAGAGATATGAAGACGGTGCTGGCAGAAGAAAAAATAGATTTGGTTGATGGTATTTTGCTTGACCTTGGCGTTTCTTCCTATCAGCTTGATACAACCGAAAGAGGGTTTTCTTACCACAGGGAAGCGCCGCTTGATATGCGAATGAGCAAAAGCGGAATAAGCGCAGGCGATATAGTTAATAATTTTAATGAGTATGAGCTGGCAGATATTTTCACACGTTTTGGCGAAGAAAAGTTTGCTATGCGAATTGCAAAAAAAATAGTTTTATCCCGAAAAGAAGAAAGGATAGAAACTACAATACAGTTAGCTGATATAATTGCACAGGCTGTGCCTGCGGCGGCAAGACGAGACGGTCACCCTGCAAGAAAATGTTTTCAAGCTATACGAATAGCCGTGAACGGTGAGCTTGATGCTTTAGCAGAGGCGCTTGACAGTTGCTTTGGATTACTTAAAAAGGACGGAGTTTTTGCAATAATCACATTCCATTCGTTAGAGGATAGAATGGTTAAACAAAAATTCAAAGAATATTGCACAGGCTGTACTTGTCCACCGGATTTTCCGGTATGCGTGTGCGGCAAGACACCGCAGGGCAGATTGCTTACAAGAAAGCCCGTTGAACCATCGCAAGATGAATTGAATGAAAATCCCAGAAGTAGAAGTGCAAAGCTTAGGGTAATAATTAAGAATTAAAAAAGATAAGGAGCGAAAATGGATAATTTAAAGTATTATAACGACAGTTTGGCATACGATTTTGAAATGTTTATGCCAAAGCCGGCTGAGAAAAAACAGACACGTGAAAATATAGTTGTAATGCCCAAAAAGGCAACTAATTCCAGAACAAGAAAAGCGGCTGCTACAAAAAGATTTTCGGCTCCTGCGGCGGCTATTATGTGTGCTGTGTTTTTGCTTGCCGGTTTTTGTGGAAACATTGCTTTACGACTTGAAATTAATGAGGTTAATTCTCAGATAAATGATATGCGTGCGGCAATAGCTGAGGTTGATAGTGAAAAGACCAGCCTTGAAGTAGAAATGCAAAGAAGAATTTCATTTGCTAATCTTGAGCTTGAGGCGGCAGAGCTTGGAATGCAAAAGCCTGAAAAAGAAAATGTTGTTTATATTAGAGTGAATGATAAAAATGCCGCTGTTACTTCAAATGGTGAATTTGTAAGCGAATAGTAATAATGTGGCAAGGAATATTAATATAATGATTTAGTATAGCGATTACGAGAGTTGAAAATTCAACTCTCGTATTTGGGCATAATAGAGAATGAATTTTTAAGCCGTTTGGTGCATTAATTTAATTTAGGAGGCGAGAGTTATGGCTTTAAAACCAGGTAAACAAATGATAACCCGTATAGTATCGGTTATGCTGATTTTAACACTATCGCTTTCGCTGGTTTCCGGTTATAGACTGGTTAACATAATGATTATAAATGGTGAGAAGTATCAAAGTGCTGCGTCTGAGCAACAATTATATGATAGTCTTATAACTGCGCCACGTGGTGATATTTATGACCGTAATATGCAGACCTTAGCTACAAGCTCTACAGCATGGACGGTTTACATAACGCCTAACGGAATTCACAAGCTAAAGGATTCTGATAAACAGGAAGTAGTAAGACGAACTATTGCGGAAAATCTAGCTGAGATACTTGAGCTTGATTATGAAACGGTTTACGAGCAAACAAAAAAGAATTCGTATTATGTTATTGTTAAAAAGAAGATAGAAAAAGCAGTAGCTGACAAAGTTAGAGAATTTTTGTCTAATGATGCTTATGAAGAGCTTGAGCTTGTAAGATATGTTGGCTTAGATGAAACCACAAAGAGATATTATCCTAACGACAGCTTGGCGTCGGTTGTGTTAGGGTTTGTTGGTGCCGATGACCAAGGTCTTGGCGGAATAGAAAGCTATTACGATAACGAGCTAACAGGCATTGCAGGTAGAGTTGTAGCGGCGAAAAATGCGGCAGGTACCGATATGCCACTCACTTACGAAAGGGTAGAAGAGGCAACTAAGGGCAAATCTTTAGTATTGACCTTAGACACATATATTCAGTATACCGCTGAAAAATATTTGACCGAGGCAATTGCCGAAAATAACATTGCAGAGCGTGGCGCCGCTGTTGTTATGAATGTAAAAACGGGTGCTATACTTGCTATGGCAGTAAAGGGCGATTTTAATCCTAATGCACCTTTTGAATTATCGGCAGAAGATAATTTAAAAATTGAAGAAGCACAAACTGATGAAGAAAAACAAAAATTAAGAACCGAATTGCTTAACAGGCAATGGCGTAACAAGGCGGTTTCAGACACTTATGAACCAGGTTCTGTTTTTAAGATTATAACTGCAGCTGCAGCTATTGAAGAAAATCTTATAAATCTTAACAGTACCTATTATTGTAACGGTTCTGCTACGGTTGCGGGTCAAAACTACCATTGCCACAAAAGAATAGGTCATGGTTCACAATCGCTTGAACAGGCAATTTCAAATTCATGCAACCCTGCATTTATTACCATTGGTCAAACAATAGGTGTAAGCACATTTTCAAAATATTTTAGTGCGTTTGGGTTTACCGAAAAAACGGGTATAGATTTGCCGGGTGAGGCGATGTCTACCTACCATAAGGAAGCGAATATGGGACCTATTGAGCTTTCTTCAAGTTCCTTTGGTCAGACATTTAATGTAACCCCAATGCAAACTATAGCGGCTGTTGCCGCCTGTGTTAACGGAGGTTTTCTTGTTCAGCCACATATAGTAGAAAAGGTTTTAGATGAAGATAACAAGGTTGTAAGTTCGGCTTCTACCGGATATAAACGTCAGGTAATTTCGGAAACCACTTCGGCTACAATGCGTAAATTAATGAATTTTACCGCCGAAAATGGTACTAAGAATTCTTTGGTTTCGGGTTATAAAACAGGAGCCAAGACAGGTACTTCACAAAAGGTGGCTAAAATTCAAGCAACAGGTGACCAAAACCTTTATATAGGTTCTTGTGCTACGGTTGTTCCTATTGATGACCCTGAGCTTGCGGTTTTTGTAATGCTGGATGAACCTAAAGGCGGTAATTACTACGGCGGTTTAATTTCGGCACCTGTTAATGCGAAAATAATGACCGATATATTACCTTATTTGGGTTACGAAGCTACCTATTCTGAAGAGGAATATAAAAATCTTTCTATTTCTGTTCCTGAAACGGTTGGTTACACAATAGAAGAGGCGAAGAAAAAACTTTCCGTATCTGATTTAAAATATCAGGTTGTAGGTTCGGGTGAAAATATTATTAAGCAGTTGCCGCAAGCCGGTAACAAGGTTATTAAGGGTGGCGTAGTAATTCTTTATACTGAAGAAACACCCGAAAAGACGGTTACAGTACCCAGCTTTATAGGTATGTCTGCTACAGAGGTTAACCGTGCCGCCGCTTCTGCCGGAATAAATATTGAATTTTCAGGTAATACAAACTCTGTAGGAATTAAAGCTTATAAACAGAGTGTTGAGGCAGGTCAAACGGTTGATGCAGGCTCAATAGTAACTGTTTATTTCAGAGACGAGAATGTTGTAGAGTAATTGTTTATAGTTTTTGGTAGGGAGAAAAAATGAGACTTAAGAATCTAATTAAATGTGGATGGAAATATGCAAATATTAAGGTTACCGGTGTTACCTGCGATTCACGTGAAGTGAAACCCGGATACGTTTTTGTTTGTATTAAAGGCTTTAATTGTGATGGTCATGATTATGCTGAAATAGCCGTTAAAAACGGAGCTTCGGTAATTATAGCCGAAACCGATACAAAGCAGAAAAATCAAATAATTGTTCCTGATTCACATGCGGCGTATTCTGAAATATCTGCTAACTGGTTTGGTAATCCTGCAAATAAATTAAAGCTTATAGGAGTTACGGGTACAAACGGAAAAACCTCTGTAACATATATGATAAAGAAGATACTTGAGGCTAACGGAAATAAGGTAGGACTTATCGGCACAATACAAAATATGATTGGCAATGAAGTGGTAGAGTCTAAAAACACTACACCAAATGCGTATGAGTTAAATTCACTTTTTGCTGATATGGTTGATAAAGGTTGCGAATATGCGATAATGGAGGTTTCTTCTCATGCTTTAGACCAATGCAGAGTTTATAATCTTGATTTTGAAACCGCTATATTTACTAATCTTACACAAGATCATTTGGATTATCATGTTACTATGGAAAATTATTTAGCGGCTAAGAAGAAATTGTTCTCTATGTGCAAGGTTGCAATAATTAATAGTGATGACGAGTATTCTACTGCTATTTCCAGCGATTTAAACTGTAAGGTAAGCACCTATTCGTTAGGTAACAACTCTACTTATAGTGCTAAAGCTATAAAGTATAGACCTGCAAGTGTTGATTACGAGTTTGTAAGTGACACACAAATTAATCATATTAAGGTTAATACAGGCGGTAAATTCACAGTTTACAATTCATTAGCGGCAGTTTCTTGTGCCGTTGAGTTAGGTATACCAATGGAAAGCGCAATCTCGGCTTTATCTGAATTAAATGGCGTAAAGGGCAGAGCAGAGGTTGTACCGTGCGATGAAGATTATACAATTATAATAGATTATGCACATACGCCCGATGGTCTTAAAAACATTTTGCGTACCTTTAGAGAATGTGAACGCAACAGATTAATCGTACTGTTTGGTTGCGGCGGTGATCGTGACAAAACCAAGCGTCCAATTATGGGTAGTATTGCAGCGCATTATGCGGATTACGTAATAGTTACAAGTGATAATCCACGTAGCGAAGAGCCTATGTCTATAATTGAAAATATACTTGAGGGTATGCAGGGAACAGGTACTCCCTATAAGGTTATTGAAAATAGAATAGAGGCTATAAAATATGCCATTAGTATTGCTCAAAAGGATGATATAATAGTTTTGGCGGGTAAGGGTCACGAAACCTATCAGATACTTTCTACAGGAACTATACATCTTGATGAACGTGAAGTGGTTGCCGAAGCTTTAGCTTCAAAACAATAATATAAAGGGACTGAGTAAAATGAAAGATTTGACTATTGTTATTGCGGCATTGGTAGCTTTTGCCGTTACTGCGGCACTTGGAATTTTAATAATTCCTTATTTAAGAAAGCTTAAATTTGGGCAAACTATACTTGATATAGGTCCGAATTGGCATAAGCAAAAGCAGGGAACACCCACCATGGGCGGAATTATGATGGTGGTCGGTGTTTTGTTGAGTGTGAGTGTTGCTTATGGTTATTCTGCTATTTGTTCGGGTAAATTTGCGGCAGAGCTTAAAGATACACAAAAATTAACCACCTTTTTTGCAGGCATAATGATGGCGTTGCTTATGAGTGCTATCGGTTTTATGGACGATTACATTAAGGTTGTTAAAAAGAGAAACTTGGGTCTTACTGCAAAGCAAAAGACATTCTTGCAGTTACTTATTTCAGCGGTTTATTTGTTCACACTTTTACTTGGTGGAATGAAGACTACTAACATTCCCTTTGTTGGTGATATAGATATAACCCACGGTTTAGGTCTACTGTTTTGGCCTATTGCTTTAATGTTTATATATGGATTTACAAATGCTGTAAATCTTACAGACGGAATAGACGGTTTGGCTTCAAGTGTAACACTTGTAGTTGCATGCTGTTTTATGTTGGCTTCAGTATTTTTAAATAATATGTCATACAATGTGCTTTCTGGTGCTTTGGCAGGTGCATGTGTAGGATTTATTTGTTGGAATGCACATCCCGCAAAAGTGTTTATGGGCGATACAGGCTCTATGTTCTTAGGCGGAATGGTAGTGGCGCTATCCTTTGGAATAGGACGTCCTGTTTTACTGATTTTTGCCGGCGTAACATATTTTTTAGAGGCTTTATCAGATATTATTCAGGTAGCATATTACAAGAAAACAAAAAAACGCATATTCAAAATGGCACCGTTACATCACCATTTTGAAATGTGCGGTTGGTCTGAGCAAAAGGTGGTATTTGTATTTTCTGCTATAAGCTTTGTTGGCTGTGTAGTGGCACTTTTGCCTATAATTTTTAACTGGTAATTTAATGGAGGTATATGCAAGTGGCAACTAGAGCTTTGAAAAAAGAAAAGCGCAGAGCAATGGGTAAAATGGATATAACCTTTTTATCCTTTGTACTTATTTTGCTTACAATAGGTCTTGTTATGCTTTTTTCTGCCAGCTATGCATATTCTTTAGAATATTACGGCAATAGCTATAAATTTATAACCCGCCAAACCTTTTTAGGCGCAGTTGGTGTTGTTATAATGTTAGTTGTTTCTCGTATAGACTATCACTTTTGGCGTAGATTTGCATGGGTGTTTTATGGCTTGGTATTGGTGCTTTTGGTTATGCTGCTGATTATGCCGCCTATGGTGCAGGATATGGATGTAAAAAGATGGATAGTTATAGGACCTATAAACTTTCAGCCATCTGAGCTTGCAAAATTTGCTATAGTATTGTTGTTTTCTTCGTTAATTGCAGCAAATTACAAACAGGTAAAAAGCTTTAGCTTTATAGCATTTTTAATAGGTTTGCTTGGTGTTACTTGCGTATTAATAGTTGCAGAACCACACTTGTCGGCAACGATTTTGGTCTTCTGTATAGGTGTTGTTTTGTTGATTGTTGGTGGCTTGCCAAAAAAATATATTGTTGGCGGTTTGACCTGTGGAGCGCTAGGTGTAGCTTTGCTTATAGTTTCGGGTGCGGTAAGCTACGGTTCTGACCGTATTAAATACTGGCTTGACCCGTGGGCAGATGCATCCGGCAAAGGGTTCCAAACAATACAATCATTGCTTGCAATTGGTTCGGGCGGTATTTTGGGCAGAGGTATTGGTCAATCAAGACAAAAGTATCTATGGGTGCCGGAACCGCATAACGATTTTATATTTTCAATAGTTTGTGAAGAACTTGGCCTTATAGGTGCAGTTATAATAATCTTATTGTTCTGCTTGCTTATATGGCGTGGTTTTACAATAGCTATGCATGCGCCCGATAAATTTGGCGCTCTTATGGCAATAGGTCTTACATTTCAGGTGGGTCTTCAAGCTATGCTGAATATATGGGTTGTTACAAACACTATTCCAAATACAGGTATTAGCTTGCCGTTTTTTAGCTACGGCGGAACTTCGCTTATGATTTTATTGGCAGAAATGGGTATAGTGCTTTCTGTTTCAAGAGGCTCTAATATAGAAAAAACGTAGAAGAAGGGAACAATATGCGTATTTTATTTGCCGGTGGCGGAACAGCAGGTCATATTAATCCTGCTTTGGCTATTGCGGGCTATATTAAAGAACGACATCCTGATGCTGAAATCAGCTATATAGGTACTGCTCAAAAGCTTGAAGCTAAGCTTGTACCAGAAAAGGGTTATGATTTTTATACAATAGATGTGGCGGGTTTTCAAAGAAAGATCACACCGTCTAATATAATTAAAAATGTTGTGGCTGTAAAAAAAGCAATCAGCTCATCGGTAAGGTCTAAACAGCTATTGCAGGAAATAAAGCCGGATATAGTTGTTGGTACGGGCGGTTATGTAAGTGGACCTGTGCTTAAACAGGCTCAAAAGCTTGGCATAAAAACTGCAATACATGAGCAAAATGCTTTTCCCGGTGTTACCACTAAAATGTTAGCACCGAATGCAAATATTGTAATGCTTGCAATGCCACAGGCTAAAAAATATTTAAAATTAAAAAGCGAACCGCTTATAACAGGTAATCCTATAAGAAGTGAATTACTTAATATAAATCGTGAAACCGCACGTGCAAAACTTGGGTTGGATGAGCGCCCGTTGATATTATCTTTTGGTGGCTCGCTTGGCGCCCGCAGAGTAAACGAGGCGGTAACAGAGCTTATTAAATGGCATAACGGCACAGAAAAGTTTTATCATATTCACGGTACTGGTAAGGTTGGTCATCAAACGGTGATTGATAACCTAAAGGATATAAAGCTTTCTGATACGGTTGATATTAGAGAATATATCAGCGATATGGATTTATGTATGGCTGCGGCTGATTTGGTAATTTGCCGAGCAGGTGCTATAACCTTGGGTGAGCTTCAAGCTTGCGGAAAACCTGCGGTACTTATACCGTCGCCTTATGTGGCTGAAAATCATCAATATCACAATGCACTAACACTTAAAAATGCGGGTGCGGCTGAGATTATTGAAGAAAAAGATTTAAGCGGCGAAATGCTTATAAATACAGTTAGCAGATTAATTGAAAATAAGCCACGTCTTTCCTCTATGAGTGAGGCGGCACGTACAACTGCTATAATTGATGCTAATGAAAGAATTTATCAAGCTTTAATGCAGTTGTATACAAATGCTTAAACAAATATAACAAAAATCGCATTTTTGCATAGAATGAACTGTGTAAACAGTTTTATAAGAAGGTGCAAAAATGACCGAAATAGTTATTAACGGTGGTAAAAAACTCTGCGGTGAGATTAATATTCAGGGCGCAAAAAACAGCGTGTTACCGGTGCTTGCCGCAACAATTCTTTGTAATGGCGAATGCGTAATACATAACTGCCCGAATTTGTATGATGTTGAAACCTCGGTTAAAATACTTACTCAGCTTGGCTGTAAATGTGTGTTAGAGGGTAACGATTTAACGGTAGATAGTAGTAATATAACAAATTACGAAATACCCGAAAATTTAATGCGTGAAATGCGTTCTTCTGTAGTATTTTTAGGTGCCATTATCGGCAGAGCAGGTAAGGCTTTTATAAGTAGCCCAGGCGGTTGCGAATTGGGTCCAAGACCCATTGATTTGCATCTTTCATCATTAGAAAAAATGGGCGTTACTATCGAAGAAGAACACGGCTTTATTAACTGTAATGCAAAAGAAGGCATTAAGGGTACAGAAATTTCTTTAAGCTTTCCAAGTGTTGGTGCTACCGAAAATATAATTTTGGCGGCGGCGTTAGCACAAGGTGTTACAGTAATACACAATGCGGCAAAAGAACCTGAAATAAGCGACCTTGCAGATTTTCTTAACAGGGCAGGTGCTCGTATTTACGGCAGTGGGTCTAACACTATATATATACATGGTGTTAAAAAGCTTTCGGGTACAGAACATTCTATTATACCTGACCGTATTGTAGCGGCAACCTATATGGCGTGTGCGGCTGTAACGGGAGGTGAAATTAAAATAAACGGAATTATGCCGTCTCATATGGTGGCAACACTTTCTGTTTTTAAAGAAAGCGGATGCGATATTGCAATAGCGGGCAAACAATTGTGTTTATC
>JAZREW010000140.1:0-5357 GCA_045661005.1 Acutalibacteraceae bacterium
AATTAATTCTTTAGAACTCTTTGTTAAATTCTCATATCCGTTATTTGTAATGGCCACCATATCTTCTATTCTAACGCCAAATTTATTTTCAATATAAATTCCCGGCTCTACAGTAATAACCATGCCTTCTTTAACAATAGTTTTATCACGTGTATTAAAAGACGGGTTTTCGTGTATATCTAAACCAACGCTATGACCTAAACCGTGACCAAAGCAACCCTCGTACCCCGCATTATTTATAATATCTCTTGCAATTTTATCAATATCGCAACACTTTACGTTTGGTTTAATAGCATTCAAAGCAGCATTCTGTGCCTTTAAAACTGTATTGTATACTTGTTTCTGTTCATTATTGATTTCGCCTACAGCAACAGTACGTGTCATATCAGAACGATAACCGTTTATAACTGCGCCAAAATCCATTGTAACAAAATCGCCATTTTGTATCTTCTTTTCGGTTGGAACCCCGTGTGGTAATGACGAATTTTTGCCCGATACTACAATAAAGTCGAAAGCCACATCCTCGCTTCCTAGCTTACGCATAAAAAATTCCATATCAAGCATAATTTCTTTTTCAGAAACACCGCATTTTATTTTATTAAGTATATAATCAAAGGTTTTATCTGTTAATTCCTGAGCCTGTTTTATATATGAAATTTCAGCTTTACTTTTTATTGAACGAATTGTTTTGATTTTTTCTGAAAGCTCTGAACTGCCACATACATTAAATTCTGAAAGATTGCTTTTATATCTTTCAAAATCGCTGATTGTAACACTTTCAGCCTCTAAAAGCACATTACTGATTTCGTGTTGCTTTAATATATCACGCAGTTGCTCAAAAAGACGTTCGCAAAGTATAACCTTTACATTTTTAGCAACCGATTTTGCCTTTTCGTAATACCGAAAATCTATAAGCAGATACGATTGATTTTTTGTTATTATCACAACACCTGCCGAAGAACGCATTGCAGTAAAATAAAAACGATTGTTTTCTGCGGTAATTATAGCCGCTTGATTATCTTCTAAAAATTCTGTTATTTCTTTTATTCTTATTTCTGTCAATTCCATCACCTTTAAAATTATATATCGCACTATCCAACAATAGTAAAATCACAGGTAAATTAATGCAAAGCATAATACCATTAAAAAACTCTGAAAGCTTCCAAGCAAGTTTTACATCGCATATTGCACCTAAAAAACAAACAAGCGGATAAATTATAACAAAAATCTTACTACCCTTTTTACCAAATAAAAAGTCAGCACAAAGCTTACCATAAACCGCCCAACCAATAACACTTGAAAGTGCAAAAAAGAACATCATAATAGATAATAAATAGTATCCCAAACCGCCATATAAATGCGAAAGTGCAAAACCCACAAGCTTAGCACCTGCAACCCTTCCATATTCTATATTAACCCCACTACAAAGAATTGTCAATGCAGTAAGTGTACAAATTAAAATTGTATCAATAAATACTTCTATAATTCCATAAAGACCTTGCGTTTTTTCATTAGCGTCGTAAGCTACTGAATGTGCCATTCCTGAAGTGCCCAAGCCTGCCTCATTAGAAAATATACCTTTTGCGGCACCCGCAATAAAACAACTGATAGCAGAACCTACAACACCACCCGTTACGCTTTTAGGATTAAAAGCACCAACGATTATTGAACATAGAGCTTTTGGTAACAAACTATAATTTTTAGATATAATTCCAAAAGCCAATACTATATATAAAACAGACATTAAAGGTACTACTTTTTCTGTTACAGTACCTATTCTTTTAACACCGCCTAAAATCACCAACTCGGTAAGCAACATAAATATTATACCAAAAATAATTCTTGTGTTCATTTTATCTGAAACTGATAAAACCGCCGAATTAACCTGAGTAATATTGCCTGTACATAAAACCGCAGGTAAAGTAACAACTGCAAACATTACGGAAATAAAATTTTTATTGCCATTAAAACTATTTTTTATATAATACATTGGTCCGCCTTTATATTCGCCGTTCTCCTTTTCTCTAAACTTAACTGCAAGCGTTATTTCAACACATTTAATAGCCATACCAAGAATGGCGCTTACCCACATCCAAAAAACAGCACCGGCACCACCAATAGAAATTGCCGCAGAAACGCCTGCAATATTGCCTGTTCCAACCGTACCCGAAAGTGCAGTACAAGCCGCTTGAAACGAAGATAATTCTACCCTTTTATCTGTATTTGCTCTATATGCTTTTATAATTAGTTTAATAGATTTTGGAAATAATCTTAACTGAAAAAAACCGCCTTTAAAACTAATGTAAATACCGCAAATCAAAAGCAGGCATAACGGTAACATACCCGAAATAAAGTCTACTAAAGCACTAAAAAACTCTTCCAAAATCATCACCTAAAATATAAATACTTACATTTTAAAAAAATTATACCTTTACTATATATTTACTATTGTTAAATTAACGATTATATAGTATAATATAAAAGATATATTATATCTTGGAAGTGTTGATTTTTGGATAACATAATTTATCTTGATAATAGTGCTACTACAAAGCCTTGCGAAAAGGCTATTGAATATATTAATAACTCGCTTTGCAAAAATTGGGGCAACCCCTCTTCTCTGCATCTTTTAGGCGTAAACGCTGAAATTGATATGAATAATGCAAGAGAAAAAATTGCAAAACTAATTTCCGCAAAGCCTAATGATATTATATTTACAGCAAGCGGCACAGAGGCAAATAACACCGCTATTTTATCAATAGCAAATTCTCGAAATAAAAAGCTGATAACCGCTAAAATTGAGCATCCTTCTGTTTTAGAAACTTTTAAACGCTTAGAACTTTTAGGTTTTAATGTAGTTCAAATTGGTACTGATACTGAAGGAATAATTGATATTAATCAATTAGAAAAAGAATTAACTAATGATACTGCAATGGTTAGCGTAATGCTTGTTAATAATGAGATTGGCAGTATTCAACCAATAGCAGAAATTTCAAAGCTTGTTCGTAAATTTTCTCCAAACGCATTAATTCATTGTGACGCTGTACAAGCTTTTGGCAAAATTGATATTAATGTAAAAACGCTTGATGTTGATTTTCTTACTGCAAGCGCACATAAAATTCACGGTCCTAAAGGTATTGGTATTTTATACTGTAAAAAAAGCAATATATTAAAGCCTTTGGTTACGGGCGGCGGTCAAGAACGTGGATTGCGTTCTGGCACGGAATCCGTTCCACTTATAATGGGATTTTTAGGTGCGGTTAATGAGTTGCCACGTTGTAATATAGCAACTCAAAAAATGCAAGAACTCAACACTTATGCCAGAGAAAGATTATCAAGCTTAGATTTTGTTGAAATCAACTCGCCTACCTCTGCCCTGCCTTACATATTAAACATTTCGGTTTTGGGATACCGTTCTGAAACACTTTTGCATTTTTTAGAAAGCAAAAACATTTACGTTTCATCAGGTAGTGCCTGTGCTAAGGGTGAGGCCAGCTATGTTTTAACAGCTTTAGGACTTGACCGTAAAAGAGCCGATAGTGCCTTAAGACTTAGCTTTTCACGATACAATTCAAAGGAGGATATCGACCTATTGCTTGAAGCTTTAAAGGAAGCGGTAAGCAAGATTCGAAAGAGTAATATATGAAAGAAATAATTTTAATTAAAAATGGCGAATTAGCGCTTAAAGGACTTAACCGTTGTAATTTTGAAGACATACTTATAAAAAATATTAAACGCCGTCTCAAAGATTTGGGTTCAGTTTCAATTAAAAAAGCACAGTCCACAATTTACATTGAACCACAGGATGATGATTTTGATTTTGAAGAATGCCTGGAACGTGTTTCACGAGTTTTCGGTATTGCAGGTTTCAGCCGTGCATGTGTTTGCGAAAAAGATATGGATAAAATCCTCGAAAAATCTGTGGATTATTTAAAGGATTCACTAAGCGGTGTAAAAACCTTTAAGGTAGAGGCTAAACGTGCCGATAAGCACTTCCCTCTTACTTCACCTGAAATTTGCCGTGAGCTTGGCGGAGTTATACTTAAAAATTATCCGCATCTAAAGGTTGATGTTCATAATCCCGATAGAACAATTTTCGTAGAAATACGTGATTTTGCAGCCTACGTTCGTGCTGAACAGTTGCAAGGTGCAGGCGGATTACCCGTAGGCACCGCAGGCACCGCTTCTATTTTAATTTCGGGTGGTATTGATAGTCCCGTAGCCGCTTGGACAATGGCAAAAAGAGGTTTACGCTTAAATGCAATACATTTTGCAAGTCCGCCATACACAAGCGCACGTGCCGAACTCAAAGTCAGAACCTTGCTTGGTAAAGTAGCACGTTATAGTGGCAGTATAAATCTTGCTATAGTTCCCTTTACTGAAATTCAGGATGAAATTGCAAAAAACTGTCCCGAAGAATATTTTACACTAATTATGCGTAGAATGATGATGCGTATATCACAAAAAATAGCCGAAAACAGCGGTAGCTTAGCTCTTATCACAGGCGAAAGTTTAGGTCAGGTAGCAAGCCAGACTCTACCTGCTTTAGTTACTACAGACAGCGTTGTTTCTATGCCCGTTTTAAGACCGCTAATCGGTATGGATAAGGAAGAAATAATTAGAATTTCAAGAAATATTGATACTTTTGAAACTTCTATTCTGCCTTATGAGGATTGTTGTACTGTTTTCACACCTAAGCACCCAAGAACACGTCCTACACTTGATTCTTGTGCTGAAGCTGAAAAGAATTTAGATATTGATTTGTTAATTGAAAAAGCAATAAAAGAAACGGAATATTCTTTTATTGATAACTTAAATTAATTTTTTGAAAGGGTTATATTTTGATAAACGAAGAGCTTTACAAAATTTCCATAAAAGCAATTGATATATTACGGCAGTATAAGCTGAAAATTTCTACCGCAGAATCCTGCACGGGCGGTATGGTTAGTTCTTATATAACTTCTGTACCCGGTGTTTCAGAATTTTTCGAATTAGGAATTACTTCTTATTCTTGCAGAATTAAAAATGAGATTTTAAATGTTAATAATAAAACCTTAGAACAATTTGGTGCTATATCCGAACAAACCGCACGTGAAATGGCTGAAAATGTACGTAAAATTTCAAAATCTGATATTGGATTAGCCGTTACAGGTGTTGCGGGTCCAGATTCTAGTGAGGGGCATCCGGCAGGCTATGTTTATATTTCTGTTTCCGGAAAAAACGGTACAAAAGTTGAATTACTTAACATTAAACCTAAAAATCGAAATTATATACGTGAACAAGCAACAAAAGCATTGTTTAACCTATTGATTAAATATGTTGAGGTGAATTTTTAATGAGTCACCATAAGCATGAAT
>JAZREW010000141.1:0-9015 GCA_045661005.1 Acutalibacteraceae bacterium
TCTTGTAACGTTATCAGGGATTGCTATTGATGTTAACGAACTGCAATTTTCAAATGCAGAATATCCTATGCTTGTAACGCTATCCGGTATTGTTACCGATGTTAACGAACTGCAATCTTCAAATGCATAATCACCTATACTGGTTACACCATTTTCAATTACAACCTTGGTAATTGACGTGCCCCATGGTGATGAACTACCCCATTGTGATGAACTATAATAACCCATATCGCCATTACCGGAAATTGTAAGCACTGTGCCATCAAGTGTCCATGTGCAATCGCCTGTTATGCCACTTGTTGCTGCACTAGCGGTTAGGGCGCCCAAAGGCAAAACACTACAAATTAATATTACCGAAAGTAATACCGCCAATATTTTTTTCATTTCCATTGCCCCAAAAATTGAGTATATATAGTCATTTTACTACCTTTTACCACCAATTGCAAGTATTGATAATTTTTTAACAATCTAAATTACAATTTTGTAGGGAATAGCCTGTGTGCCGTTCCTAAATAAAACAAACAATAAAAAGATGCATCTTAACCAAAGGCTCCCTTGTGTAAAGGGAGCTGTCAAAACTAAAGTTTTGACTGAAGGATTGTCCGAATAACAACAATCCTCCCGTCAGCCTTCGGCTGCCACCCTCCTTTACACAAGGAGGGCTTTTGAATTTTTTGATTTTTTCGGGCGCACACAAGGTCAAGCCCTAATTCTTTGCTTTCGGGATGTTGTAAACACCATCCCCTACAATTATTTCTATAAACAAAAATTACAATTAATCAATTTTGCTTTAAAAATAAAAATTTCGCAGGAAGGTTACTGCTTTATAAACCCCCTGCGAATATTTAAACTCATAATTTATTTCTTTTCAAATGTGCCTGCAACGCATATTTCTTTTTCTTTTGTTTGCAAATGCACATAATAACCATTTTCTATTTCTTTTAAGCAAAGCTCAAGCTCATCACCTAAATATGCCGGTTTTTTATAAAGCAATGTCATATCTGTAAAGAAAAATTCAAAAGGTAATGCATCCATAAGTAGCTCGGCACTTTTTTGGTTATTTAAATGCTTATTTGTGTCTATTTCTTTATTAGAAATTCTTAATGTGTAAAGCGCTTCCTCCTCATACGTTTCAGGTTTTGTATATTCAAAAAAATCATCTTCAAAATCGTGAATTTCAAAAGCACTGCAAATTTCTTGCGGTATTCTGCAAGGTCTTAAGCGATTACAATCAAACAAAAACCAGTTTGCAACGGTTTTTCCCACAATTTCACCGTTTTGTTTTATAATACATCCTCGCACACTTGTTGCGGCTTGCATACTTTTCACAGCGGTATAGGCTTCTATTTCGCAAAGTGATTTAATCGGCTTTTCTAAATGCAATTTTACGCCTTGTATAAGCCAAGCTAACCCTAAATCACGCATCTTATTAAGACCATACCCACATTCATCAGAATGCTTAATAGCTACATCCTGAACAATATCCATCAAAGCCGCAGGCTTTACAGTTTCAAAATCCTTATAATCGCCGTAACGTGTTTCATAATTATACTTAAACATTTTTTCACCCAAATTTAAAAAATCTTGTTTATAACCTCATTGTTTAGCGTAACGTTACTGAAATTAAGGCTTGTACCTTTATCATAAACGCTTGGCAATGCAAGGTTTACCAGCTTAACATTTTTAAAGGTTATTTCTTTTAAAACACCGCCCGATTGGAACACCGAAAAGTCATTCGAATCATAAAGCAAACGGTCTACCGTGCTTATTTCGCAATTTTCAATCACTATATTTTCAGAATCCATTGGATACGCATCAGAAGCAAAATAGCAAAAGAACACATTTGTGTTACGCCTACCCTCGCTATCGGGCAAATCGCAATTTTTACCCTTAAAGGTAGTAACCCTGTGCGGATACTTGCACGGCCCCTCTATTCTGCTATTTTTAATAAGAATATTTTTACCGCCTAAGCGAAAATCATCGCAAGCAGAAGATATAAAACAACCGTCTACTGTAAGGTCTATAACATTTAAACCTGCTATGCAGTCATCCCCTGTTTCAAAAGCAGAGTTTTTTATTAGCACATTATGTGAGCAGTTAAGATGAACACCGTCTTCCCCACGGGTAACATTGATGTTTTCGATTAAAACATTACTACTACCGTCTATTTGAAGCGCAAAATTACCCGAACGTGTAATATTTATGCCCTTAACTGTTATATTTTCGCAAGCAGTCATCCATATAGTGTGCGGACCACGATAATCCTGGTCACCTTTAGCATTAAAACAATGCACGCCGTCTATAAGACTGTCTTTCTCGCCAATGTACGAAATGTTTTTTTCGTTAATAGAGGTAAACAAAGAAAGAGTGTACCCCTCGCATTTAATATTGTACTTATCTATCTGTGGCTTTAACACTATATAATCGTGATAAGGCTCTACATTTTCGGGTATGGCAAATTCAGAATAATCAGAAATTTCATCACTACCAATTATAACAGCACCGCTCTCAAGATATATTTCTGTATTAGAATAAACATACAAAGAAGCAGTATAATACTTACCCTTTGGAAACACTACCCTACCGCCTGAATTTTTACATAAATCAAGCACATTTTGTATTTTTTCGGTTTGCAAGGCGTTACTATCAATAACAACGCCATAGTCAGTAACAATAAAATTTTTCATTTTAAATTCTCCCGATTTAAAATCGACTAAGGTAAAATATTACCTGCCGACTTATATATTTCGTACCATTCTTCACGTGTTAATTTAATTTCTGTAGCTTTAAACGAATCTTTCAATCTGTTTGGGTTTGTAGTTCCTGTTATAGGTTGCATTTTAGCAGGATGTCGCAATATCCACGCAATAGCAATCGTTGTTTTGTTAACCGAATATTTTTCTGCAATACGTTCTAAAGCACTATTAAGTTCAGGGAATTTTTCATTGTCTACAAAACAACCCTCAAAAAATCCGTATTGCATAGGTGACCACGGCTGAATGGTTATGTTATTTAATCTGCAATAATCAAGCACACCGCCATCACGGTCAATAGCAGAATCGTTATACATATTAACGTTTATACCCGAATGTATCATGGGTGCGTGCATAATAGAAAACTGAAGCTGATTTGCACAAATCGGTATATCAAGATAATTTTGTAGCAACTGCATTTGGTACGGATTTTGATTTGAAACACCAAAATTACGAACCTTGCCAGAGGCTTTAAGTTCGCTGAAAGCCCTTGCTACTTCCTCGGGCTCTACTAACGCATCAGGTCTGTGAAGCAGTAATACATCTATGTAATCTGTACCTAATCTTTTAAGGCTACCATTCACAGATTCCATAATATGCTCATAAGAAAAATCAAACATTTTACCGCTTACTATACCGCATTTGGTTTGGATAATAACCTTTTCACGCATAGACGAAATCGCCTTGCCAAACACCTTTTCACTTTCGCCACCGCCGTAAATATCAGCGTGGTCAAAAAAATTGGCACCATTTGATAAGCAGGTATCAACAAAAGCCGAAGCCTCTTTTTCGGTCATATTGCTTATTCGCATACATCCCACCGCAACAGTTGGAACCAAAAGTCCTGTTTTACCTAGCTCTATATTATACATAAACACACCTCTTTTTTGAAATTCATTAACTAGATTATACTATTTTTTTATGCAACTTTCAATATTATTGTAAAAGAAAAAGCAGAGGTTAATCTCTGCTTTTCTTAAATATTAGTTCATTATTTTAAGATAATTCTCGTAAGCCTTATCCCAAGCCTCACTGTCGTCCGGTGTGTAGTGCTTAATATCGGTTGAGTTAGAAATCACCTTTCTTATATCAGCAAAACTATCAATCTCGCCAAGTGCATAATAAGCCACGGCAATATTACCCATAACGGTAGCTTCGGTAGGACCTGCCAAAACCTCAGCATTGCAAGCGCTTGCTGTTAACTGACAAAGTAGCTTATCCTTAATGCCGCCACCCAACATATTAATTCTTGTGTAACGATTATCGCCTATAATATTAAGCTTGTTAAATGTGTATTTATATTTCATTGCAATACTTTGATAAATACAACGCATAATTTCGCCACGTGTTTGCGGTACATACTGACCTGTTCTTTCACAGAACTCTTTTACTCTGCGTGGTAGATTACCTGCAGTTTCAAAGCTTGGGTCATCAACATCTACAAAGCACTTGAAAGGTTCACAAGCAAGCGCTTCTTTCTCAAGAACGTCAAAGCCTACTTCCTCACCCTCACGCTTCCATTGACGGCGTGATTCTTGTATAAGCCAAAGTCCCATAATATTTTTAAGGAAACGTACAGTATCGTTAAATCCACCCTCGTTAGTGAAGTTTAGTGAAGAAATTTCGTCATTTATAATTGGCTCTTCAAGCTCTATTCCGAAAAGACTCCATGTTCCACAGCTAATGTAAACAAAATCATTCTTTTCAGAAGGTGTTGCCACTACTGCAGAAGCTGTGTCGTGTCCGCAAACTGCAATGACAGGAACCTTTTCACAACCAAGCTCTTCGCAAATTTCATCTGTTAACATACCGTAAGTGTTACCTGCTTTTAAAACGGGCGGGAAAATACTTTCCGGCAAGCCAAGCTTAGCAATGAGCTCATAATCCCAATCACGAGTATAAGGATTATAAAGATTTGTAGTGGAAGCTATACTAGCTTCTGCGTGCATTTCGCCTGTAAGCATATAAGCAAAAAGGTCAGGCATTAAAAGGAACTTTTCAGCACTATTTAAAACCTCAGGCTCATTTTCTTTTAAATACATAAGCTGATAAAGAGTGTTAATTCGCATAAACTGGGTGCCTGTGCGACTATAAATTTCTTCCTTTGAAACCTTTTCAAATACTTTTTCAGGAACCCCCTCAGTACGCATATCACGATAATGTACAGGATTGCCTATAAGCTTGCCACGCTTATCGATAAGGCCGAAATCCACACCCCAGGTATCAATGCCTATAGCGTCAAAACCGCCGTTATTTACAGCCTTTGTAATACTTGTTTTAATTTCAAAGAAAAGACGCAAAACGTCCCAATACATAGTACCGTTTACTATTACGGTATCATTACTAAAACGATGAATTTCCTCTGCCGCAATTTTGCCATTCTCAAAAGTAGAAAGCATAGCACGTCCGCTAGAAGCGCCAAAGTCAAAAGAAAGAACCTTTTTCATAATTTTCCTCCAATTAAATACGATTAAATATATATCACGTTAATTGTATCACAAAAAATATAAGTATTCAATAAAATATTTCCAATTTTACAAATTATGTACCTGCCATTTTCATAACCAGACTATGAGGTAATATCTTTGCTAAAATTCTGTAAAACTTATAAAATACCCTATTCGTATAAACCGCTTTGTTTTTGCTAGATGCTACAAGCGATTTTTTCGCCATAACATCAGGTTTTACACGTGGCAAGGTATCAAACGTGCGGCTTTTACCCTTTGAAATGCCCGCAAGTGATAAAAACTCGGTATCCATAGGTCCTGGACAAGCGGCAAGCACATTGATTTTACGTGCTTTAAGCTCACTTCTAAGTGCTCTTGAAAAACTCATAACATACGCCTTGGTAGAAGAATAAACCGCCATACGTGTGTTAGGCGCAAAAGATGCTATAGAGCAAGAATTAATTATTTCCGAATTTTCATTCATAAAGGGTAATGTTACAGCGGTCATAACCGTTAACGCCTCACAGTTAAGGCGTACCATCGCCCCGTTATCCTGAGCAGAAATGTCGTAAAAATCGCCTAATCTGCCAAAACCCGCATTGTTTATAAGCAACTTTACATCTGCATTACATTGCTTTAAAAGCTGTGAATAACTTTCAAGTTCGGTATTATCGGTAATATCAATAGCTAAAATTTTTGTATTTTTCGAAAGCTTTTGTGAAAGCGCTTGCAAGCGGTCTTCACGTCTTGCAATAAGCCATATTTCGTCAATCTCAGCACGATTGCGGTCTACTTCAAGAGCAAACTGCTCACCAAGGCCTGAAGAAGCACCTGTAATTACTGCTATTTTCAACTTAAACACATCCTAAAATATATTGTAATACATAGTTATTATACTATTTTGTGGTAACAAATCAAGTATATAATACCGTAATACAAATATTTTAAGTGATTTTTTCATTTTTTTATTGACATATACGCATAGTTTGAGGTATAATCTATAGTCGATAGGTTATGTCTATAATGGTTATCATTTGTCGAAGCAGTAAAATGGCTTCGACAAGCCGATTTATCGACATCATAAAACTGCACTTTGTAAGGAGGATTTAACATGAAAAGAACATATCAGCCGAAGAAGCTTCATCGCAAAAAAGAGCATGGCTTTTTAAAGAGAATGGCAACAGCTAACGGCCGTAAAGTACTTGCTCGTCGCAGAGCTAAAGGAAGAAAGCAACTCACATATTAAAGCCACACTCTATGTGGCTTTTCCTTTTATTAGTACAACTTAATAAAGTGGAATTTTTATTATGAACAGTATTATTAAGATCAAAGAAAACCGTGATTTCAGAAGAATCTACACCAGAGGAAAATCATTGGTTTCGCCTTATATTGCGGTTTATTATATGAAAAACCGAAGAGAGAATGTAAGGCTTGGTATAACCGCAGGTAAAAAGATAGGCAAAGCCGTAGCAAGAAACCGTGCCAAACGGCTGATTCGTGCCGCTTTTAGCGAATGTGTACCAAATATCTGTAATGGCTACGATTTTATTATTGTAGCAAGAACACGTATTTTATCTGTAAAAAGTACGGTGGTTTTGCAATCTCTTGTAAAATTGCTTAAAACTGCCGAACTGTATGTATTATCAGAAAATGAGTAATTTTTTTATTTCGCTCATAAAATTTTATCAAAAAAACCTTTCGCCCCTTAAAATACCTTGTTGCCGATTTACTCCCACTTGTTCGGAATATGCTATTGAAGCTATTCGTATTCACGGCTGTATAAAGGGGCTTTGTTTGGCGTTTTATAGAATATTGCGTTGCAATCCGTTTTGTAAGGGCGGGTATGACCCCGTACCAAAAAAAAGCCAAAAAGAGAAATAAAAACACCTTAGATGGATGGTGCGTATATGCAAACCTTATTTAATATTATAAATAAACCGCTCGGCTGGGTTTTGGAATCTATAGCCGGTCTTTTAGGTGGCAATTTTGCTGCAGCGGTATTTGTTTTCACACTTTTAATTAATATAGCTTTAATTCCATTAAGCATTAAAAGTCAGAAATCTTCTGTTCAGCAAACACGTATAAAACCTAAGCTTGATGAACTTAAAAAGCGTTACGGTGATGATAGACAGAAGTATAGCGAAGCAATGCAAAAGCTTTATCAGGAAGAGGGCGTCTCAATGTCCGGTGGTTGTCTTCCTATGATTTTGCGTCTTGTACTTATGATGAGCATTTACTACCTCATTTTAAGTCCGCTTACTTATCTTATGCACATCGATGCAGATGTTATCAATACTGCCAAAGAAGCAATTGCCACTTCCTCTGCCGCAGCTGCAAGAAGCAACGAATTGCTTATAATAGAAGCAGTTAAAAACGGTAGCATTGCAAAAGAATTTCCACAAATAGCCGAAAAGCTTAACAGCATTAATTTCAGCTTTTTCGGTATTGATTTAACACAAACACCTAAATTCTCTTTTGATATTTTCCATGATGCTAAGCCTATTTGGTTTATGCCCGTATTAGCATTCGGCGCACAAATACTTTCCAGCTTGCTTTCAATGAAAATGCAAAAGAAAATCAATCCCGAAGCTCCAAATATGGCAGGCATGTTACTTACAATGCCACTCATTTCCCTATTTATAGGCTTTGGTTTGCCCGGAGGCGTTTCGTTCTATTGGGCATGTTCTTCACTTATCGGTGGTATCATTCAGGTAGGCGTTCAAACATTTTACGGCCCACACAAAATGTTATCACGTGAAAGAACAAAAGAACTTGTTAAACAATGTGATTTCGAAGCAGGACAGATTAGTAAACTGTCTAAAGAGACAATGAAGGAGGATTAACCTTGATTAAGGAAGCAATTGGCTTCGGTGCAAATATAGACGAAGCTAAAGAAAACGCTATTATTAAGCTTGGAGCTTCTGAGCTTGACGATGTACAATTTGAAGTAATAGCAATGCAGAAGAAAAAATTGCTCGGTTTATTTGGTGGTTCGGATGCTCAAGTACGTGCATTTGTAGAGATACCCGATAAAAAAGAAAAGAGCAATAAGAAAAACACACCAAAGGCAAAAACCGTTAAAGAAAAACCTGTTAAAAAGGCAGAAGAAAAAACTGCAGCTCCAAAAGCTACTGTTGTTGCAGAAAAGCCTGCAGTTGAAAAAGCTGTACGTGAAAACGCAGAATTTGGCGAGCCTGTAGATGCGAAGGAAATTCCTGTAAATTCACCCGCAGGCAAGGCTATAGCTTATATAAAGCCTGTTCTCGCTGCTGTTGGCTGCGAAAATACTTCAATTAAGGTTTCTCAGCGTGAAGGCGGTGCCCTTATTACTCTTGATGGCGACGATTTAAACATCATTATAGGCCGTCGTGGCGAAACATTAGATGCATTGCAATACCTAGCAAGCCTTGCGGCTAACAATAGCAGTGAAGGTCGCTACAGAATTTCTGTTAATGTTGGCAACTACCGTGAGAGAAGAGAAGAAACCCTTATTAACCTTGCAAACCGCATTTCTGCACAAGTACTTAAAACACGCAGAAGTCGTACTTTAGAACCTATGAACCCTTACGAGCGTAGAATTATTCATACCGCTGTACAGAAAATCGACGGTGTTGTTTCTAATTCTTTTGGTGACGGTTCAGGCAGACGTGTTGTGATTTCTTTAGAGGGTGCTGAAGTAAAGCCTCCAAGAGCTAATGATAACAGACGTCGTTCCGGTCGTCCACAAACTTCACGTCCTAAGCAGACCGTAGTCAACGCTCCCGCAAGAGAGCCTAAGCGTGATAGCGATATTCCGCTTTACGGTAAAATCAACT
>JAZREW010000142.1:0-3178 GCA_045661005.1 Acutalibacteraceae bacterium
ATCTCTCGCACAAAGACCAACCTCTGAAAGATAATTGCAAGCTTCGCTTATAGAAATTTCTTTACCTGCTGCAAGACTTATAAGGTCGTGCACGGTAATGCCTTTAAAACGCACGGGTTGTTGAAAAGCAAAGCTTACGCCTTTTTTAGCACGCTCGGTTATAGAAAGGTTTGTAATGTCTTCCCCGTCAAGCAATATTTGACCCGAAGTAGGGGTCATAATACCTGCTATAATTTTTGCTAAAGTAGATTTTCCGCTACCGTTAGGACCGGTTATTACAGAAAATCCGTTATCTAACTTTAGATTTATATTTTTAAGTATTTCTTTTTCGCCATTTTCGCTTTGGGCAGAAAACGAAATATTTTTAAGTTCTAACACTTTTTAAAATCCGCCTTTTTTATAAAATTTTCCTTAGTTATATAATACCCTTTTTAAAGCTAAAAATCAACAGTTTATTATAAAAAAGAAAAACATTAAAGATAAAAATTTCTATATTTTATATATAATGCTGGAAATCTGTGCGAAAGTGTAGTATAATGATTTATAATTTGTGCGTTAGGGTGATACTATGATTTTGACATTGGCTCAAATTAAAAGTATAACAACAGGTGCTTTAGAGGTTCGTGAGGAAGATGGTGTATTTCGTTTTGTTCGTTGCACACAAAAACAGATTGATGCTTGGTACAAAATTGATAAAGAGCTGGGTTACCGTGCCGAATCAACTAGCGGTGTAAGACTGGATTTTTATACTGATTCATCAAAATTCATATTTGAAATTGAAGCCAAGGCTAAATATGAGGTCTATATTGATAGTGCGCTGACCCATGCTTTTGTGCAGGATGATTTTGAAAGCCTTGAAAAAGAAATCGTGCTTGACGGTAAGAAACACCGTATTACACTTGTTTTTCCAAATCATTTCAAGGGTGGATTAAAGCGTGTGGAGCTTGATGACGGTGCTTTAATCGAGCCATGCAAGTATGACCGAAAAATTTTGTTTATGGGTGACTCTATAACACAGGGCTGGAATTCTAGGTGGGATTCGCTAAGCTATGCTTGGAATGTTACAAGAATTTTCGATGCTGACAGTATTATTCAAGGAATAGGCGGTGCCACTTTTTGTGCTGACACTTTTGATATGGATATAACCTATGATGCAGATATTGTAGTTATAGCTTACGGTACTAACGATTGGAGCTTTTGCGGTGATTTTGATGATATTCGCAAAAGATGCTCGGCATTTTTAGAGCGGGTTGCAAAACGCTACGAAGATAAAAAAATATTTTTTGTAACACCTATCTGGCGTGCTGATATTGACAGAAAAGCTCCGCCTTACAGTTTTGCCGATTGTTGCAATTTATTAAAGCAAGAGGCAGAAAATCAGGGCATAACCGTTATAGAGGGTGAAAATTTAACCCCAAAAATAGCGGACTTTTATGATGACGGTTGGTTGCATCCGAACGATATAGGCTTTGCGATATACGGAATGAATTTAGCCGCCAAAATACAAAAATTCTTATGATTTATTTAGGGAGTGTTAATTATGAAAAAGAGAACGATAGTGATTTTAGCAATTATAGCAGCAGTTGTTTTATTAATTGGTTCGGTTATAGGTTCTTATAACAATCTTATAGAAGAGAGAGAAGAGGTTGAGGAATCCTGGTCTCAAATTTCTGTTCAGTTACAACGCCGTATGGATTTAATACCAAATCTTGTAAATACGGTTAAGGGTTATACAGAATACGAGCAAAGCACACTTACAGCAGTAACCGAAGCTCGTAACGCTTTACAGAGTGCAGGAACTGTTAATGAGCAGATTGACGCTGCAAACAGACTTGACAGTGCGCTTGATATTTGGGTTAACGCAGTAACAGAAGCGTATCCCGACCTTAAAGCTAACGAGCAGTTTACCGCTTTGCAGGATGAGCTTTCGGGTACAGAAAACCGTATTGCAACTGCACGTAAGGATTATAACGAGGACGCAAGAGAGTTTAATGCTGAAATAAAGAAATTCCCAAGAAGCATTTTAGCCGGTATTTTCGGTTTTGATTCGTACGATTATTTTGAGGCTCAAAGCGGTGCGGAGAATGTACCTCAGGTGAACTTTGATTAAAGATTATGAAAAAGATTTTAAGTGTTGCGGCAGTTGTAGTGATATTGCTTGTGTGTCTTTGCGGATGTGCAGAGCAAAGCGGATACCCTACAGCTACTAACGAATTTTATGTTAATGATTTTGCAAATGTTATAACCGATGATGACGAGCAAAAAATGTTATCTAACGCTGTAGCCTTAGCCGAAAAAACAACCGCACAGGTAGTAGTTGTAACGGTTGACGATTTAAACGGTAAAGAAGCATGGGAATATGCTTTAGAGCTGGGCAGAGAGTGGGGCGTTGGTGATGAAGAACAGGATAACGGTGTGGTTATTTTGCTTTCTATTAATGACCGTGAAATATACGTTTCTGTAGGTTATGGATTAGAGGGCGCATTGCCTGACAGTAAAACAGGAAGAATTATTGATGTTTACGGCTTAGAGTATTTGAAAAATAATGATTTTTCAAGCGGTATTTATGCTATTTCTTCGGCAGTAGTTAACGAGATATACATTGAATATGGGTTAACTGCTGAAAACGGTTATGTTTCTATAGATAATATTCAGCAAAGCACAGTCACTTCTGAAACAGAGGGCGGAAGTGTCGCAGTATCTTGGGTTATTATGATTGTACTAGTAGCAATATATTTAGCCCTTTATAGAAGATTTGGTATTGGCGTTCTTTTCTTCGGCGGTCCACGCTTTCCAAGAGGCGGCGGATTTTCCGGTGGCGGCTTCTCTGGCGGTGGATTTTCCGGCGGCGGCGGATCCTTCGGCGGTGGCGGAGCAGGGCGTAGATTTTAAATAAACTTTATATTTGAATGGAGAATTTTGATGTCTGAAAATTCGTGGCAAAAAGGCTACGGCGAATATTTTGAAAGTCTTGAAAAACAACTTAATAAAGAAAGAAATGCCGTAACTGCTAAAAGCGGAGATTCAGAACCTAAAAAAGAATCTTCAAAAAGTGTAAAGCGCAAGGGCGTTTACAAGGTTATTCGCATAAGAAAATCTGTTTTAGTGGCGGCATTAGCGTTTGTGGTAGTTTTGGTTACCGTAATAACTTTAGTTGGTGGTAAATCTAATAGCGAGT
>JAZREW010000143.1:0-3328 GCA_045661005.1 Acutalibacteraceae bacterium
GGACCGATTGCATTAGAAGCCAAACAATTTATTGATGCCACCGGTGATGGACATCTTGCCATGCTTGCAGGTGTACCCTATGAAATAGGCAGAGAAGAAGATGGCGCCATTCAGCCGTACACTTTAATGTTTTTTGTGGGCGGTGTTGATTTTGACACAATAAAAAAATTAAACCGATTTGAAGAATGGTCTACTGAAGACGGCCGCAGTTATGTTAACGGTAACGGATTCCGTTCTTACATTGAAAAAGCTAACGAAGACGGTCTTGATTTCATCCCTAAAAAGACTATCGGTTCTATGTATAATATCCCCTGGCTGCCGGGTGTTGTTGGCGTAAATTATGGTCGCATTTTTGCCGACCCCAAGCTTGACCCACGCCGTTTGTTTGAGGATTCCTATATAGGTCGACTTCAGGTTAAAGAGGGCGTAGAAGTTCTGAAAAAATATATACCCGGATTTGAAAACTGTTATTTGATTGAAAGTTCACAAAAGGTAGGCAGACGTGAAAGCCGCCGCATAAAAGGTCTTTATACTATGACGGTTGAAGATATTCGCACCCAACGTCAATTTGATGACGTGGTGGCGCAAGGTTGCTATCAGATTGATATTCACGGCCCTACTGACGCTTCATTCACTCTCGAAAAACTGCCGGCAGGCACTCATTACGATATTCCCTATCGTTGCTTAGTACCAAATGATTGCGATAATCTTCTAGTTTCAGGTAGATGTGTATCTGCTACCCACGAGGCGCTGGGCGCAATACGTGTACAACATATTTGTATGGCTATGGGTCAGGCAGTAGGTAGTGCGGCGGCTATGTGCGCCAAAGAAAATGTGCGCCCTGCGGATTTAGATGTTGTAGCTTTACAAGAAAACCTTAAGCAACAAAATGCAATACTTGACTGAGAAAGGAAATTGAACATGAGTTTTATAATAGAACCGTCAAGAGAAACGCCTGTTATAAATGAAGTGGATATAGTTGTGGTTGGCGGCGGTTGTACAGGTGTTTTTGCTGCAATCAGAGCAGCCCGTCTTGGCGCAAAGGTTGCTATTATTGAAGCCTCTAACGCTTTTGGCGGTGTGGCAACAAACGGTTTTGTATGCGTATGGCACACCCTTTGCGATATGACTTTTAATAAGCAAATTATAAGCGGATTAACCGAAGAAACAATTGAAAGGCTTAAAAAAATTCCACACGGAATAAAAATACTACTTCCGCCTGATGACCAAAAACATATTTTCCGTAAAAGTACTTATGCAAACTATCATTTAAATACTGAAGAACTTAAAATTGAACTTGATAAAATGATTTTAGAAGCAGGCGTTATTCCCTATTTGCACACAATGTATACTTCGCCTTATTTAGAAAACGGTGAGCTTTGCGGTGTAATTGTTGAAAACAGGTCGGGTCGTGGTGTTATTCTAGCCAAACAGTTTATTGATGCTTCTGCGGATGGATTTTTGGGCGCAGATATGGGTATGGAGGTTTACAGACACGAAACACTTCAACCTGCAACCACAGCGGCAAGAGTTTATGGCTGGGATAATTTAAGCAACCCGCTTGAAATTTTGAGCGCAAATCAAGAATATATTGGTTGCCGCCCCGGTTGGGATGATATGCTTACTGACGTTCCAAATGTTCGCAATTGGTTTAAAAGTAATATTAGTGTTGATTGTTCTGATGCTGATACATTAACAAACGCCGAAATCACAGGTAGAGCTCAAATAAGAAGAATGCTTGAGGTATTGTGGGAAAAAGATCCTGCCGCTAAAGATTTAGCGCTAATAGCTTTATCTTCAACAATAGGTATTCGTGAAACCAGACAGTTAAAATGCAGTTATCAAACCACAATGGATGATATTTGTTATGGTAGACATTTTGACGATGCTATTGCATACTGTGCCTACCCCGTAGATATTCATCACCAGCATAAACAAACAGCTTACAGATTTTTGGACGGCACAGAAGAAATTGTTGAAAAAGGTAAGCCTAACAAGGTTGTTAATTGGCGTGAAAAATCCGAAAAAATGCCTACATATTGGCAATTGCCGTATCGCTCTATGTTGCCTGAAAACATTCCTAATCTGCTTATTTGCGGGCGTGCTATTGATACCGACAAAGGCGCTTTGGCGGCGGCAAGAGTTATGATTTCGCTTAACCAAACAGGTGAAGCGGCAGGCGTAGCGGCTTTTGAAGCACTAACCAGCAACAAAACGGTACAAACTATTGATTTTGCATCTATGCGCCGCAAAATGAAACAAGGCGGCTCAATTGTTTTAGATGATTAATTCATCTTAACTTTATAACACATCAAGATAAAATTAGGACCTCCGCTTTAGCAGAGGTCCTGTTCTTTTAGTTTAAAAATCAATTATAGGGAAATCAACATCCTTTTTAGACTTAACAGCGGTAAAAACTGTATCGGCTTTTAAGGTAATTGTGTTTTTGGGGTTATAATATTGAGTTCCCACACGCCAGTATAGATTATCTGAGTTAATTTCAGGCAGTACACATTTTTCCTGATACAGTCTTTGAACAACGGTGTCAGAACCGTCAACAAAGGTCACATCGATATACTTTATTGGAACTATTTCTTCATAAACGCCCATTAAATACTTTTTCATATGAACTAGGTCTAAGATGTCGCACTCACCGTCGCTATTAATATCTAACCATAACGGATCATATTCAATTTGTTCGAATAATGCCCTTTTTATAACTACCAAATCAGTAGAATTTGGATCTTCAGCCGATGCGGTAAGTCCTACGCTAATAACCAAAATGACGCAAAATAGAATTGCAATTAAACCCTTAATTTTAGTTTTCATCCCATTCTCCATTTCCACCGCCGATTGGTGGTTGCGGTTGAATATCTTCCGTGCTTGTTGTGATTATATCTTTTGCAAATTCAATAATTTCAATTTCTGTTGTTAAATTTTTCATTTCTTTATACCTCATTTATTTAAATAAGCTTTTGCTGAAAGACCGTAATTATAGGTGGCTTTTGCAAGCTCTATCATTTTTTCACTAGCGGTTGCACTATTGCATATAGCGTATACGTAAGAATTAACGCTGTACTTAACGTTTGCACCCTCTACACCGTCAACACATGCGGTTACTGTGAATACATCGTCAAACTCGGTTGCAAAAATTTCATCTGTATAAACTATGTAAGAGTTGTCGCCTGCAGCTTCAAAATCTTCACTTGTAACTATCTTTGTTTCATCGCCTACAGTTATTTTTATTGTAAGCTTTGAAATATCTGTAATTACGCTTGTGTCTACCTTAAATTTGAACATTAAGCGGTTTACGCTATCAAATCTAAGG
>JAZREW010000144.1:0-2753 GCA_045661005.1 Acutalibacteraceae bacterium
TCTTTCACCAAGCTCTGTTGATAACTCTTCTAATCCTTTTTTATCTGCCGAAAAGCCTTTAAGCTCCATATCGCCTAAAACCTTAGCTAAAGCTATTTCAATCGTTTCAAGCAAATCAAGCTGATTTGTCTTTTCAAGCTCTGCTTTAAGCTTATCACACGTGTCTGCAAAAAGACAAACAGATTTAATAAGCTCATCTGCTTCACCCTCAATTTGCGGAAGCACGGCACCGTATTCCTGTACCAATCTTTCATATTCGTAAGAAGATGATGCGGGGTTACAAAGATAACCCGCAAGCATTGCATCAAAGCTCACGTTGCAAATACCGTTATATTTCTTATAAAGATTTTTATAATCGTAAACTCTTTTTTTAACATTTGCGTTTTCAAGTATACTTACAAATTCTTTTTCACTACACTTGAAAACTGTATCGCCGCTTTTTACCGCAAACTCGCCACACAAAGCAAAAACGTCTGTTTCGTCTGCCAAGTTTCCCGAAAACGTGCCTACAGTAACCGTTTTTGTTTCGGTTTGCTCTGTATCTATTGAAAGTTGCTGCACTTCGGGTTTAATACCCATCTTTTCCATAAGCTTAAAAAATTCAAGCTTGGTCATAAGTGAGGCTAAAGCTGAAGTATCACACGGTTTTGTTTTGTAAGCCTCTATCTCAGTATCAATAGGGGCAGTTTTACAAATAGTGCCAAGCTCTCGGCTTAAATATGCGCTTTCTTTGCCCGCCAAAAGCTTTGCACGCACACCCTCTTTAATATCAAGCGTTTCAAGATTTTCGTAAATATAGTCTATATTGCCAAACTTTGTTATAAGGTCGGTGGCGGTTTTTTCGCCAACGCCTGCAACACCGGGAATATTATCCGAAGAGTCCCCCATAAGTGCTTTTAGCTCTATCATCTGCTCAGGGGTAAGACCGTATTTTTCAAAAAGAGCCTCTTTTGTGTAATCAATAATTTCGGGATGCCCCATCTTAGTAGCGGCCAGCAAAACTCTTGTATTGTCAGAAATAAGTTGCAAAGAATCCCTGTCACCAGTAGAGATAACACATTCGTTACCGCCTTGCTCGCAAGTGGCGGCTAGTGTGCCCAAAATATCGTCAGCCTCAAAACCCTTACACTCAACACAGGTATACCCTGCAAGCGTAAGCCATTCTTTAAGAATAGGCATTTGTGAACGAAGCTCATCAGGCATACCTTTTCTGCCTGCCTTGTATTCGGCATATTTTTCGTGCCTGAATGTAGGTGCTTTAATATCAAAAGCTACCGCAACACCATCAGGATTTTCCTTTTCGCAAAGCTTATTTAAAATATTAATAAATCCATAAACCGCATTGGTATAAACCCCGTCTTTAGTAGACAGTAATTTAATGCCGTAAAAGGCACGGTTTATAATACTGTTTCCGTCAATAGCAAGAAGCTTCAAACGCTCAACTCCAAAATCAATATGTTAATATATTATAATCTATAATATTATAACACATATATACGCTAATGTCATCATATTTTTCAAAAAATTTGACAGTTTTTAAATATTGCGGTATAATCGGGTTTATGAAGATTGGAAATATTGAAATTAACGGTTTTGCCGCTCTGGCACCAATGGCAGGTGTTGCCGATCGTGCTATGAGGGAAATATGTATTCGCCACGGTGCCGCATTTTGCGTGGGCGAGCTTACAAGCTCTAAAGGTGTGGCTTTGGGGGACAAAAAATCCGCCGCTTTGCTTTCTTGTAGCGACGCCGAGCGTCCTGTTGCATCTCAGCTTTTCGGGCGTGAGCCTGAAACCATGGCAGAAGCCGCAATAAAAGCATTGGATTTTCATCCTGATTTTATTGATATAAACATGGGGTGTCCTGCACCAAAGGTGGCAGGAAACGGTGGCGGAAGTGCACTTATGAAAACCCCTGAGCTTGCACAAAAAATAGTAGAAAGCGTAGTAAAAGCCGTTAATATACCCGTAACGGTTAAAATGCGTACCGGCTGGGATGCCGACAATATAAATGCGCCCGAGCTTGCAAAAATGTGCGAAGCCGCAGGTGCTAAAGCCATAACCATACACGGAAGAACCAGAACGCAAATGTACGCACCGGGAATTGACTATAAAACCATAACCGAAGTAGTAAAAGCGGTTAAAATACCCGTTATTGCAAATGGTGATGTTGCTGACGGTGTTTCAGCCGAGCATATGTATTCCGCTACCGGATGTGATTTTGTTATGGTGGGCAGAGCCGCTCAAGGAAACCCATTTGTTTTTGAAGAAATAAATGCATATCTCAATAAAAAAAGCTATACCCCACCCACCCTTGAGCATAAATTCCATGTGCTTTTAGAACAAATTACGCTTATGCACAAATACAAAGACCCGCACAACGCTATTTTAGAGGCAAGAAAGCATACCGCTTGGTATATGCAAGGCCTTCACGGTGCGGCGGCTTTAAGGCGAGAGTGCGGAACAATTTCCTCTTTTGAGGATATAAAAAGAATTTGTGAAAAAGCACTTGAACAAAACCCCGAATTATGATAAAATCACTTTTGTGTGAAATTTAATTTTTTTAAAAGGATTTGAAATGTATGTCTGGACATTCTAAATGGAACAATATTAAGCGTAAAAAAGAAAAAACCGATGCCGCAAAAGCTAAAATCTTTACCAAGATTGGTAGAGAAATTGCAGTTATAGTTAAAACGGGCGGCGCAAACCCTAACGAAAACAGCAAACTTAAGGATGCTATTGCAAAGTCGGAGG
>JAZREW010000145.1:0-6111 GCA_045661005.1 Acutalibacteraceae bacterium
AATTGCGGGTCTTAGACCTACACTTGCGGCAATAAATGCGGGTAAAAATATAGCGCTTGCTAATAAAGAAACCTTAGTTACAGGCGGCGATTTGGTTAATAAGGCTGCAAAAGAAAAAAATGTAAAAATTCTACCTGTTGATAGTGAACATTCTGCAATTTTTCAGTCTATACAAGGTGCGCCTGAAAAAAGCATAAAAAAAATAATTTTAACTGCATCCGGCGGACCTTTTTACGGTAAAAAAAGAGCGGACCTTGAAAACGTGACCGTAAAGGAAGCGCTTAATCATCCAAATTGGTCTATGGGCGCTAAAATTACTATAGATTCAGCCTCGCTTATGAATAAAGGCTTAGAGGTTATAGAGGCTGTGCATCTTTTTGGTGTAAAAGCAAAAGATATAGAGGTTGTAGTGCATAGACAAAGTATTGTGCATTCGGGAGTAGAGCTTTCGGACGGTGCGGTTATAGCACAGCTTGGTACTCCTGATATGCGCTTGCCCATTCAGTATGCGCTAACATACCCACAAAGAAGTGAATATGCTTTTGAACGTTTAAGTCTTACAGATATTGGTACCCTTACCTTTGAAAAGCCCGATACTGATACCTTCCGTTGTTTGCCGTTATGTATTGAGGCTATAAATAAAGGCGGTCTTGCGCCTACTGCGGTAAACGGTGCTAATGAAGAGGCGGTAAAACTTTTCTTAGATGGAAAGATTAAGTTCTTACAAATAGCTGAACTTGTTGAAAAAGCGTTAATGGATGTTAATAATAAAAAAGAGTTTACTTTAGAAGATATTTTGTTTGCCGACAAAGAGGCAAGAGAGCTTGTGAGAACAAGCTGTTAAGCTTTTTAATAAATTTTAAGTGGTGGTAAAAATTTTAACTTTTTGGAATAATTTATGGCCGTATTTAATAGCCATAGCAGTATTTTTGGTTCTTATAATAATTCATGAGTTTGGTCATTTTATAGCGGCAAAGCTAATGGGTGTGCGTGTTAATGAGTTCGCCGTAGGCTTTGGTCCTAAGCTTTTTTCAAAGCAGTGGGGCGAAACCAAATATTCCTTTAACCTTGTACCTTTAGGCGGTTATTGTGCTATGGAGGGTGAGGATGAAGAAAGCAAGGACGATAAGGCTTTTTGCAATAAAGCACCTTGGCGCAGATTTATAATAGTTGTTATGGGTGCGCTTTTTAATTTGGCTTTAGGTCTTATAATTGTGGCGGTAATATTAGCACCTGCAAAGGCTTTTACCTCAACCGTTGTGGCAGAATTTAAAGAAAATGCCATGAGCGAGCAAACAGGTCTTATGGTTGATGATAAAATTTTAGAGGTAGACGGCAGAAAAATATTTACAACCTACGATTTAAGCTACGCCTTTACCAATGTAGATGACGGTAAATTAGATATAACCGTTAAGCGTGACGGTAAAGAACAACTTTTAAAAGACGTTACCTTTGATTCGGTAGAAGAGGATGGTATTAGTTATCTTACCGTAGATTTTTCGGTTTACGGTATAAAGAAAACTGTAGGCTCTTATATAAAAGAAACGGTTAAAACTGCTATTTCTTACTGTGCGGTAATATGGCGCAGTTTAATAGATTTATTAAGCGGAAAATACGGTATAAGCACCGTTTCGGGTCCTGTAGGCGTTACTGTTGCTATAAGTAATGCGGCAAAGCAAAGTCTTACAAATTTATTGCCTATTATGGCGCTTATTACAATAAACCTTGGTATTTTTAATTTGTTACCCGTACCCGCACTTGACGGTGGCAGATTGTTGTTTATACTTTTTGAAATGATAGCAAGAAAGCCTGTACCGCAGAAATATGAGTCTATAGTGCATGCAGTAGGATTTATAATTTTAATAGGATTTATGATTATTATAGCCGCAAAGGATATAGTAAGTTTGATTATAGGATAGTGAAAAAATGTTTACTAATGATAAAACAGTAAAGGTTAAAGCAGGTAATGTAGAAATAGGTGGCGGCGCACTGATAAGCGTGCAGTCTATGCTTTGCGCACCGGCCCACGATGTTGATGCTAATGTAGAGCAGGCAAAGCGCTTACAGGCGGCAGGCTGTGATATTGTGCGTGTTACCGTACCTGATAAAGAGGCAATAAAAACAGTAGAAGCATTAAAGAAAAATATTTCTATTCCGCTTGTAGCGGACATTCACTTTGATTATCGCTTAGCACTTGAAAGTGTTGCGGCGGGTATTGATAAGGTGCGAATTAACCCCGGCAATATAGGGGACAACGATAAAGTGAAGCTGGTGGCTGATGCTTGCCGAAATAAAAATATTCCTATAAGAATAGGTGTAAATTCGGGCTCACTTGAAAAGAACATTTTAGCAAAATACGGTGCCGCCACACCTGAGGCTATGGTGGAAAGCGGTTTGTATCATATCTCATTACTTGAAAAGTTCGATTTTACAGATATTGTGTTATCGCTAAAATCTTCTGATACGGCTACAATGTATAAGGCTTATGAATTAGCGGCAGAAAAGTGTAGGTATCCGTTGCATTTAGGTGTTACCGAAGCCGGTACCGAAAATATGGGTGTTATAAAATCGGCGGCAGGAATAGGTGGTTTGTTGCTTAGAGGTATAGGCAATACTATACGAATTTCTCTTACAGATGACCCTGTTAAAGAGGTTGAGGCAGGTATAAAACTGCTTAAAGCTATTGATTTAAGAAAAGGCGGAGTAAGACTTGTTTCTTGTCCCACCTGCGGCAGAACAGAAATTGACCTTATAGGTATAGCTAAAGAGGCTGAAAAAAGGCTGAGTAATGTAAATAAAGATATAACGGTTGCAATTATGGGCTGTGTTGTTAATGGTCCTGGTGAAGCCTCGGCAGCAGATATAGGCATAGCTGGCGGTAAAAAATGCGGTGTAATTTTTAAAAAGGGTGAAATTATTCGCAAATTACCTGAAAATGAGTTACTTGATGTTTTAATGGAAGAAATAGAAAAATTGTAATATAACGGAGTTGTAAAGAATGGCAAAAGCACGGTTTTCAGATGTATTTGGTATGTATCTGAATAACGATATTAATATAGCGGTTGGCGAGGCTAGCATTGAAAAATGCGAGCTTGATATAGAAAACCGCACCCTTAGTGTGCAAATAGCGGCAGAGTGCTATATAAATAAAGCTATGCAGCTTAATATACAAAATGAATTGAATAGTATTTTAAAGCTTACAAAATCGACGTTTGAATTCACCTTTTCACCGTATGCGCTTTCTGCAGAGGCTTGTTCTGATGCAGTAGCAGAGTTGAAAATTAAAAATGCGGCACTTAATGGTTATTTTGCAGGTGCCCAATATGATTTGCAGGAAGACGATGTTACAATAACCCTAAAGCACGGCGGTTATAAGAAAATATGTGAGCTTGATTTTGAAAAGCAGTTTTTTGGTTTGTTAAATAACCGTTTTGGCAGACAGATAACCTTAAGGTTTGATGGTCAGCTTGATGATGTGGCTATTGAATTGCCACCACCTGAAGCTCCTGTAGTAAAACAAGAGAAAAGCAAAGAAACCGCAAAAGCGCCGGAGCCTAAAAGGGAAGAAATTAAGTTTGAACAGCGTGAAGATAAACCGCAAAACGGATTAGCTTATCTTGATAATCCTAAACTGTTTTACGGTAGAAGAATTGAAACAAATACAAAGCCTATGATATCGGTTACAGGTGATGATACTGAAATTTGTTGTTGGGGTGAAGTGTTTGATACTGAAACACGCACTATCAACACCAAGCGTGGCGAAACCAATATTTTCACCTTTTCTTTCAGCGACCATACCAATTCGCTAACAGCTACTATGTTTGTTGACCCTAAACGAATGGGTGATGTAGCACCTGTTAAAAAAGGCGCATTTATACTTGTAAACGGTACATACGAATTTGATAACTATAAAAAAGAATTTATAGTAAAGCCAAAAGCTATGGCTTTATTGCAAAAATATGTTGAAACAGATGATTATGACGGTGAAAAGCGAGTTGAGCTTCATTGTCATACAAATATGTCTGCTAAGGATGCGGTATCATCGGCGGGTGATATTGTAAATCAGGCGTATAATTGGGGACATAAGGCAATAGCTATTACCGACCACGGTGTTGTTCAGGCATATCCTGCGGCGGCATCTGCTGTTAAAAAAATCCGCAAAGGCGGCGGCGATTTTAAGGTGATCTACGGTGTAGAAGCATACTTTGTGGATGATGTAAACGAGGATATAAGCAAGCTTACCGCAAAGCAGATAAAGAGATACCATCAAATTATTTTAGTTAAAAATCTTGCAGGACTAAAAAATCTTTATAAGCTTATTTCTGAAGCGCATCTTAATGATTTTAAAGGTCGTCCGCTTACGCTTAGAAGTAAATTAGATTCTTTGCGTGAAGGGCTGATAATCGGCTCTGCTTGTGAGCAGGGTGAACTTTTTGCGGCTATAATTGACGGTAAAAGCGATGAAGAATTGCTTAGAATTGCCGATTATTACGATTACCTTGAAATTCAACCTTTGGGTAATAATGAGTTTATGGTGCGTGAATCTTCACGCCCTGATAAGAAGAATGAAAAGACAGGTGTTGTAATACCAAACCGTTTTCGCCATGTTACAAGCGATGAGGTTTTGAAGAATTTCAACCGCAAGGTAGTAGAGCTTGCAGATAAGCTTTCAAAGCCTGTTGTTGCTACGGGTGATGTTCATTTTCTTAAAAAAGATGATGAGATTATACGTAAAATACTTATGGCGGGTCAGGGATTTGACGATTTTGATAATCAGGCACCGCTATATCTTAAAAGCACAACCGAAATGCTTAAGGATTTTGATTATTTCGGCGAGCGTGCTAAGGAGTTTGTAATTGATAACCCAAATAAGATTGCAGATATGGTTGATGGTGATGTTATCCCCGTGCCAGACGGTAACTATCCCCCTGTAATTGAGGGGTCTGACGATTTGTTGCGACAAATTTGTTGGGATAACGCCCACAAAACCTATGGCGAAAATGTACCCGAAATAGTAGAAAAAAGACTTGAAAAAGAGCTTAATTCTATTATTAATAACGGATTCTCTATAATGTATATTTCGGCGCAAAAGCTAGTGGCCTATAGCGAAGAAAACGGATATCTTGTAGGTTCTCGAGGTTCGGTAGGTTCTTCCTTTGTTGCTACAATGGCGGGTATTTCAGAGGTTAACCCGCTAGCTCCGCACTATGTTTGTCCTGAATGTTGTTATAGCGAGTTTTTTAATGACGGTAGTGTAGGTTCAGGATTTGACTTGCCTGAAAAGAATTGTCCAAAATGCGGGGCACCGCTTAACAGAGACGGTCACGATATACCTTTTGAAACCTTCTTGGGATTCAAGGGCGATAAGGTGCCTGATATAGACCTCAACTTCTCAAACGAATTTCAAACTCAGGTACAAAAATATACTGAAACGCTTTTCGGTAGCGAAAACGTATTTAAAGCGGGTACTATTTCTACTGTGGCAGAAAAAACTGCTTTCGGTTTTTCTAAAGCTTATGCCGAGAAAAAAGGCATAACCCTTAGCAATGCCGAGCTTAATCGTTTGGCGAAGCTTGTTGAAAAGGCACAGATTAAACAAACTACAGGTCAGCACCCGGCGGGTATGATTGTTGTGCCAAGAGATAAAACCATTTATGATTTTTGTCCGGTACAACATCCGGCTGACGATGTTAACTCAGACGTTGTAACTACTCACTTCGACTTCCATTCTATACACGATACTATCTTAAAGCTTGATGAATTGGGTCACGTTATACCTACTACATATAAATACCTTGAAGAGTATTCGGGTATTCCTGTAAGTGATGTTTCGATGAGTGACCCTAAGGTTTATAGCTTGTTCACCTCTACCGAGGCGCTTGGCGTAACGCCAGAGGATATTGAGTCGCAAACAGGTACATATTGTATACCCGAATTTGGTACAGCTTTTGTTAGAGGAATGCTTGTTGACTGTAAACCCAAGAACTTTTCTGACCTTTTGCAGATTTCGGGTCTTTCGCACGGTACTGACGTTTATCTAGGTAACGCTAAAGACCTTATAGATAACGGTACTTGTACTATTTCTGAAGTTATCGGTACCCGTGATAACAT
>JAZREW010000146.1:0-4188 GCA_045661005.1 Acutalibacteraceae bacterium
TTGAATGCAGCTATTTCTGTTGCAGAGAAGGTCTCTGTATTGTTTAAAGTGAAGTAAGAATAGATATTACCGCTAAGCATTGTTACGTTCTTGTTGCCAAGAGCAGTATTATAATCGCCTGTTCTTGCTATACGGAATGTAACAGTACCGTTAAAGTCGGTAGTTGTTTTAATAAATGAAGAAAGTGCATAATCCTTACTGTCAAGAATCTGAGCTAACTCGTAGCTTGTCATCTTAAGAGTAATTGTTTCTTCTTTAGCGCCGCTAAAGTTAATGTTAAGTGAACGCTTACCTGTTTTCTTTACATCAACATCGGTTAAGTAGTTGGTTGTAGGCTCAGCATCAGTATAATTCTGTGCTAATGACCATACACCGTACTCAAAACCACCGTTTGAGCTTTGAGCATCGAAGATACCAACATAATCATCTTCTTCTACAGCATAAGCGGTATCGGGGTCTTCAAGATTTAACTGACCGGAAATTACGCCGTAATCAAGTAAGTCTATATCGTCTACCCAAACCATACCTGTAGTACCCGTTACTGTAAGCACAATATCAATACCGTTATTTGCAACAACTGATGTTTGCATAAAATTTTCAAGAGCATCCGCAGTATAACGGTCTTTAACGCTTGTAAGTGCTGAATAGGAAAGAGGGCTGCCGTTCTTCTCACTATCATAAAGAACGATTTCATTTTTGTTTTCAGCACTAAGCAAAATGGCATTTAAATCGTTATGTGCAGCAATTTTAAGAGTAACCTTACCGTCAAATGCGGATGCCACCTTAATGTAAGCTTTCCAGAAATGGTCAGTATCACGACCTATTTCAGAGATATCAGTAAAATGAGCTTTAAAAGCAAATGTTTCAGAAACGCCGTTTGCAAAGTTCATCATAAGCGCACGACTGCCGTTGTTAACAATATTTGTATCAATAACTGCTTTGGTATCGCCCGTAATATTAGTAACCGAAGCTACTGTATCCCAAATACCATACTCAAAACCGCCGTTGCTTTTATCTTCGCTGTCGAAAAGACCTGTATATGTACCTGCAACTACAGAATCGTCATCGCCCAAAGCGTAAGAACGCTGTTTAAAGTCTATATCATCTACCCAAACCTTACCCTTAGATCCTGTAACAACAAGAACAAGAGCAATTTTGCCTGTTTCAAGAACTTCTGAATTATTATACAAAAGCTCAGTAAGTACTGCGGGCGAGTAGTACACCTCGCTATCCACAAACGACTTCCAACTTGCTGAGGCATTATCTTTGGAAGCATCATAAATAGTGCAAGTATCAGTATAAACCGAATTCAATATACCACTTGCGTTATATTTGCTTGGTGCAGCAAGCTTTAAGCTTACAGTACCATCAAAATCTGCAGTTGTTTTTATACCTGCCAACCATACATGTGCTTGATTTTCTTTTATTTCTTCTAAATTTAAAAAGTTAGAATAAATTATAGCAGTTTCCTGCTTACCGCTTTCAAAATAGAAACCTGCAGAACGCTTTCCTGTATTAAAAACATAGTTATCGTAAACGAACTTCACATCAGATTCGTCTGCGCGAAGCCACGATTTGTTTTCAAAACCGCCGTCAGAGTCGGTATCGTCAAACATACCATTATACTCGCCGCCTTTAGAACCCGAGTTATCTTCACGTTCAACTTCTTCATCCTCGTTAAGCATTGCTACCTGCTTAAAGTCGATATCATCTACCCAGATAGAACCTCTTGTGCCCTTAATGTGCAAAACTACGCTTACTGTTTGCTTTCCTACCAAAAAGCTTTGTAAAGTAGCCGCACTATATTTTTTAGAGCTTGTATCAAAACGGGTCCAACTAGAAGCATTTGAGGAATCGGTATAAACCTGAACATCATCTTGATTTGCATTATTTTTAAGACCGGTAGCATTATATTTGCCTTGCTCTACCATTTTAAGACTAACCGAGCCCTTAAAATTATCACTTGTTTTTATGTATGCAGTCCAGCAATAATCTTCTACCGCATCAATTTCTGCTACTGTAGTTGTGGGAACGTCCATTTTAATGTATAAATTTTTATATGCACCAGTGGGAAAAGTAAACTTTGCAGATTTACTACCTCGATTTTTTTCGGTAGTGTCCTTCTCCCAAGTTGCACCACTTGGTATATTATGGTCTGACCAACCGTTATATTCAAAACCACCATCGGATGTTGTGTCATAGAATAATCCATAATAATCCTGCGCACCGAATACATTAAGCATAAATGAACCGTCTACAAAAAGCAGAGAGAACATAATAATTATACTAAGCATTGTAACCATTAGTTTTTTCATAAATTTATACCTCCGATTTTCAAATGCACTTGATTTTAATGCATAATTAATAATTAAATGAGGTTTAATTATTAATTACAAATTATAATCATTATACATATTATGTATGCATATTTTATGAGGATAAAATCCATTTTTGCCTGAGGCTTTGTGTGAAGCAAAGCCTCAGGACTTATTTTATTGGAAGTTAAAATCTAAGATTAGAAATTATTCCAAATCTGCTTTCTCAAAGCTGCAAAGTCGGTAGCACCGATAACCTTATCTTCACGGTCATACCAAACATTTACATACTTAATTTCAACAGTATTTCCAAGCTCGAAATTCTTGAAGCGTACAAGGTCAAGTACATCTACCTCTCCGTTGCCTGTAGCGTCACCCATTACAAGTGAAGCATCATCAGCGGCAGGTATAGCCGAAACTGCGGCTTCAAAAATTTCAAATTTCTGATACTCGAAGTATCTATTAGCTGTTCCGAAATCTAAAGCAAACTTAGCCTCATCTACAGAATTTCTTGCAATAAGCTCTGTAGTACCTTCTACCTCATGTGTGCTCTTATCCTGTGAACCGTAAATCTTAAGACCATCAACAGTATAACCATCTTTAGCCTTAACAGTTGCAACAAGCTTACCTAACACTGTATCGTAAGCAGTTGTAATAGTATAGTTCTTTTCTGTTTCAACAGGAATAAGCTCTATACGGTCAACCCAAAGGTCAGCATCGTTAGCGGCAACAGCATTATCGAACATAAACACAAAGTTCATTGAATCGCCAAGAATTGGGAATGCTTGTGACTCATACTGAGTCCATGTGGTAGGAATTTCGCTCTGTGTGTATATTCTGTAAGCTCCGCCCCAAGTCCAGTCATAATAGAAGTATTCGGCAGTTTTACCATCTGCACCAACAATATTAGCTCTGGGGTCAAAGTTCAAAGAACCTTTGTAAGTGCCATCGCTCTTTATAAATAAACGAAGCTTATAGTTCTTAGAAACGTCGAGATCAGCCATTGCTTCTTTAGTTAAGCTTAAAACAAATGTATTACCTGTAACCTTAGAAGATTTAAAGTCAATCTTGTATGAGTAATTACCATCGTATCTTACAACATCGTCAAGACTGCCCTGACCGTCAGTAGTCCACAATGAAGGCATACCAGACTCGAAACCTGCGTTGTAAACAAGCGGGTTTTCTTCTGCCAGCTTTGGAGACTCATCAACAGGTGTGAACCAAGCCTTATAATGATGGAAATCTGCATTCTTATAGAATACATCCAAAGCGGTAGTACCATCTGCTGCATCTACAAAGGTAACGGCATAGGTTTCAGCTCTTGTGGTTACATCCTTTGAAACCAATCCGCTCTTAGCCTCTGAAATAGCCTGGCCGTTGTGCTGCTGACCGTAAGCCTTAAACTTGAGCACATCGTAACCCTCATCAGGTGTAGCGGTTACAAGAACACGGCTGTTTTCTGAATCGTAAGAAGCAGTAACCTTACCGTTGCGCTCGGCTTCATCTACAGGAACAAGCTCAAAACGATCGAACCAAATTGTAGCGTTAGTACCACTGTTGTTTCTAAGCGCAAATTTGAACTCGAATTGAGAGCCTGCTATTGAGAATGAAGCAGTTTCCTGTGTTACCCAACCAACAGTTGAAGTAAGAGTTGTCTGCTCAAGAGCAGATGCATATCGGTTAAAGTAATATGTTACACCGCCGTTGTTAATTACATAAAGCAAATACTGACCATTAAAGTCTACAGCCTTATACTTAAAGCGTAATACATATTTTGTATTTAAATCAAGACCTTCGGTGTTAATAACTTTATGGAAGTTAACACCCGAATCTTTTCCGCCTGTAGTTACCTTATAAGAGGTGTTACCATCAT
>JAZREW010000147.1:0-3419 GCA_045661005.1 Acutalibacteraceae bacterium
ATCTGCGTATTACAGACCTTTTAAAACGTGAGCTTGGCGCACCGTTTTTGTTTCTCTCGGGTGGCGAGAGTACACTACACAGAAGGCTTGGCATAAAGCTTGGCTGTTGTATGGCTCTTTGTGTTTACGAGCACGACCATCTTTCAACACCTACACAGCCACTTTTACAAAATATAAAAATTATAAGAGACCATTTGGATTTTTAAGGAGAGGGTTTTATGAGTTTTAAAGGTAAAAATGCAATAGTAACAGGTGCGGGCAGAGGTATAGGTAAAGCCATAGCTTTAGGTCTTGCACAGAAGGCTGCAAACCTGATAATTCTTGATATTAATGAAGAAAATCTTGTAAATACGGCCACCGAAATTGAAAATTTGGGTGTAAAGGTAAAAACAGCGATTGTGGATGTATCAGATGAAAGTGCAATAAGAAATGCAATTGCTGAAAGCATAAAAGAATTTGGTCAGATACATATTTTAATAAACAATGCGGGCATTCCTGTAATAAACGATTTTTTAAACGGCGATTCATCTGCCTGGAAAAAGAGTATAGATGTAAACATACTAGGTACAATGTATCCTACTCACGCAGTTTTACCTCATATGATAGAAAAGGGTTACGGACGTATTGTAAATATCGGCTCGGTAGCAGGTGTATACGGAATTAATTATTTTGTGGATTATTCTATGACAAAGGGAGCGGTTATAGCTTTTACAAAGGCTGTAGCAAAGCTTGTGTCAGATAAGGGAATTACCGTAAACTGTGTATCACCTGGAAGTATAGATACTACAGGCGATAATCATTCAATGGATGATTTTTGTTTTATAGGCAGAGCCGGTACGCCCGAAGAATGTGCTAATCCCGTGATTTTCTTAGCAAGTGATGAAGCGAGCTATATTTCGGGCCAAAACTATCTTGTAGACGGCTTGCGTAAGCAAATGTAAAAAAAGAAATGCAATATTTATTTTGAGGTGTTTTGATTATGTTTAAAGGTAAAACAGTTTTAATAACAGGTGCCGCTGTTGGAATAGGCAGAGCTTGTGCAATTCAATTTGCAAAGGAAAACGCTAATGTTATATTGGTTGATATAAATGAAGAAACATTAAATAAAACAGAGCAAGAAATTAAAAATATTACAGCTGGTGTAAAGAGCTTTGTTTGTGATGTTTCTGATAACGAAGCCGTTTTAAGCGTGGTTGAAAAGTCACTTGATTGTTTCGGTAAAATTGACATTTTAGTTAATAATGCGGCTTTGTGGCGTGATGCCGCTACATTCCGTGAAGCCGATATTGCGCTTTGGAAAAAATACATTGATATTAACGTAATGGGAACAGTTTATTTTACCAAGGCAGTTATTGAATCAATGGTAGAAAACAAGTACGGCAGAATTATTAATGTGGCATCTGTTGCGGGTGTTTACGGTAATGCACGTATGTCGCATTATTCTGCAACAAAAGGTGCGGTAATAGCATTTACAAGTGCGCTTGCAAAAGAAGTAACAGAATATAACATAACAGTAAATTCAGTAGCACCGGGTACGGTTAGTCCTGCCGCTGATTTGGATATTGACTATTACAAAGAAACCGATATGTGTTATATGGGAAGAACAGGAACAGACCGTGAAAATGCAGATTTAATTTGTTTCCTTGCAAGTGAAAAGGCTTCTTATATTTCGGGACAGAATATTCAAATAGACGGTTGTAGAAAGAAGATGTAAATTAAAAAGCAGATTCTTTTCGTATTTGAAGTGGGGCTTTGCCCGTATGCGTTTTAAAAATTTTTCTGAAATATGAGGTTGAGCTAAAACCCAAGGTATCGCTTATTTCCTGTATGGTTTTATTAGTGGTTGTAAGTAATGTTACGGCTTTATCGCATAAAATTTCAAGTCTAATATCATTTGGCGTTTTACCGGTATACTTTTTGAATAACAGATAAATTCCCGATTCACTTATATCACAGGCTTTGGCTAATTGAGAAATTTTTATATTAGGGTTTTGATTTATACATTCAATAGCCTTTTCTACTGTTGGGTTGATATGTTCTTTTTTAGCTTGTTGCATACAGTCGGCAGCTTCACCGAAAAAGTGGTAAAGAAGACCTATGGATTTTTCTTTATTGAAAATATCTGCACATAAATCTTTGAATAATTCTTTTGCGGTATTGTTACAGCTTATTTTTTGTAAAACAAAAGGTTTGTTTATTGGTGAAATTTTAAAACCGAAGGAATAAAAGATAACTTCACCTTCGTTTTCGCCGAACCATTGAGACTGATATTTAAGCCCTTTTGGCAAGTAAAAAATTTCATTAGGCCGTAACAGTAACTCTGTTTCTTGAGTTTTAATTTTTGCCGAACCTTTTATAATGCAACCAAAATAATGGTAACTAATAGGCGTTTTAGTATTATCGGTTAAATGATATTTGTTGAATTTTAAAATATTAAAGTTAAAACTTTTAAAGAAATTTGTTTCATTCAATTCAAATCACCTTTAATTTGTAGATAAATTTACCTTATTTTCTACAGTATATTGTATTGTAGGCGTTTTTGTCAAGAAGTATAATGTATGCGAGGTGATTTAAATGGTTTACAAAAGAATTATATTTACAAAACCTAAGGTGGCAGAATTATTAAATTATGAAGTAAGTGAGCCGGCAAGTGATGAGGTTCGGGTTAAATTGGTACGTTCTACTATAAGCAGCGGAACCGAAAGAGCAAATTTAATGGGTAGTAGAACGGTTTCTTGGTGTTGTCCTGAAACAGAAGCTTGTTTTCCAAGATATGTTGGTTACAGCTCGGCAGGTATTATAATTAAGGTGGGCGAAAATGTTGAAAATTTTGCTGTTGGCGACCGTGTTGCACTTTCCTGGTCTACCCATAGCGAAGTGTTAAATATAAATGCCAAAAATGTTCATAAGCTTGATGATAGCATATCTTTTTCTGATGGCGCATTGGCGCATATTGCTACTTTTCCGCTGGCGGCTGTAAGAAAATGCTGCTTAGAAATCGGCGAATCGGCAATAGTTATGGGTATGGGTATTTTAGGATTGTTTGCGGTACAATTACTTAAAGTCGGTGGCGCCGCACCTATAATTGCAGTAGATCCTGATTCTGAAAAGCGAGAAAAAGCATTGAATCTAGGTGCAGATTTTGCGCTTGACCCGTTTGCACCTGATTTTGCAAAAACCGTTAAAGAGATAACAAACGGTGGCGCAAACGTTGGTATTGAGGTTACGGGTATAGGCGCCGGACTTGACGGAATACTTGACTGTATGGCGCATTTCGGCAGAGTGGCGTTGCTTGGTTGTACAAGAAACAGCGATTTTACAATTGATTATTACCGTAAAGTGCACGGTCCGGGAGTAACACTTATAGGCGCCCACACACACGCAAGACCCGATAAGGATTCTTTTAGTGGTTGGTGGAC
>JAZREW010000148.1:0-7657 GCA_045661005.1 Acutalibacteraceae bacterium
GGTGATGAGGCGGGTCTTAAAAATGCTACCTTGTTAATTCAAGGCGAAAATGCTTATGGATATTTAAAGAGTGAATCGGGTGTACACCGTTTGGTTAGAGTATCTCCGTTTGATTCTTCGGGTAGAAGACATACTTCATTCGCTTCACTCGAGGTTATGCCCGAAATAACCGAGGATATGAATATTGAGATAAGAGAAGAAGATATAAAAATGGATGTTTTCCGTTCTTCCGGCGCTGGTGGTCAGCATATTAATAAAACTTCTTCTGCAGTACGTCTTACTCACTTACCTACAGGTATAGTGGTGGCTTGTCAAAACGAGAGGAGTCAGTTCCAGAATAAAGATATGGCTTTACGTATGTTGAAATCTAAATTGCTTGAAATTAAAGAACGTGAGCATCTTGAAAAAATTGATGATATTAAGGGCGTTCAAAAAGAAATAGCATGGGGTTCTCAAATACGTTCATACGTGTTTATGCCATACACTTTAGCTAAAGACCATAGAACAGGCTTTGAATCGGGCAACATCAATGCTGTGATGGACGGTGACCTTGACGGGTTTATAAACGCATATTTAAAAGCTGCATCTAACGGTGAGCTTAGTAATGAAAGGGATCAGGAAATATGAAAAAGTTAATTAGTTTAGGTTTATTGGTTTGCATTATTGTAATGTGCTTTGCAGGTTGCGGTAAAAAAGAAAAAGAAGTAAGCAAAAACAGAATTTTATATAATGTTGAGCTTTCTGATTATGTGGATTTGGGCGAATATAAAGGTATTAAGGTGGATACTTCATCTGACAAATTTGCAACATACTATGATGAAGTTATTGATTCTGATGTTAATTCAAATGAATTTTTCACCCGTGAAGAAACAAGCTCTGGTAAGATTGAAGACGGGGATGTTGCGAATATTGATTATGTTGGCAAGAAAGACGGTGTAGCTTTTGAAGGCGGTACTGCTGATGGCTATGATTTAGAAATCGGTTCAGGAACATTTATTGATGGTTTTGAAGAGGGACTTATTGGTGTTGAAATAGGCAAAACTGTTGATCTTGATTTAACTTTCCCAGAAAACTACGGCAACGAAGAATTGGCTGGTGCAGATGTTGTGTTTACTGTAAAGGTTAACTCTGCTCAAAAGAAGGTTGTTCAAAAACCTGAAGAATATTATTCTAAGTTGGAATTTGAAACCGTAGAAGCATATTTGGAAGATGTTAAGAATAGAGCCGTTGAAAACTATTTGTTAGATAAAATAATTGAATCTTCTAAAATTAATAAATATCCCGAAAAGGATATTGAAACATTATATACAGCTTTCAAAAAGATGATTGAAACTACTTTGAGTTCACAATATGGTACCGATTTACCAACATATCTTGATTCTATGGGTCAAACCGAAGAAGAATTCAAGAAAACTGTTATTGATGAACAGATTAAAATTATGATGGATTCTCAAATGATTATGTACGGTATCTTAGATGCTGAAAAAATTGAAATTAAAGAAAGCGATATAAACAAGCAGGTTAAGGCTGAGCTTGAAAAAATAGGTAATAGCTCAGTTACAGAGCAAGCCGTTAAGGATTACTATGGTGAGTATTATTTTGAAGATTTAGCCGCTACCGAAAAAGCTATTGAAGTTATCACAAAAAGTGCTAAAATTTCTTAAAATTTATTTAGGCAGAACATTTTTGTTCTGCCTAATTTTTTTAAATGATAAGTATTGACAATTAATAAAAAAACAAGTATAATTGTATACAATTATACGAGAGGTGATTGCTATGCTCGAAATATCAAACAAAACTAACCTTTTAGAACAGTCTATGTATAAATATTCTTTGCAGGATATTGAAGAACCTAATTTGTATAGAGATTTGTATACTTATGATGATGTTCCAAAGGTGGCATTTAACCATAGAAGAGTTCCTATGAATATGCCGCACGATATTTGGATTACTGATACTTCTTTAAGAGACGGTCAGCAATCTGTTGAGCCTTATTCGGTAAAGCAGATAGTAGACCTTTATAAGTTAATGTCTAAACTTGGTGGTCCTTACGGCGTTATTCGTCAAACAGAATTTTTTGTTTACAGTAAAAAGGATAGAGAAGCGCTAGAGCAATGCCAGGCTTTAGGTTTGAAATTCCCTGAAATTACTACCTGGATAAGAGCAAGTAAGGAAGACTTTAAGCTTGTTAAAGACCTGGGCGTTAGAGAAACAGGTATTCTTGTTTCTTGTAGTGATTATCATATTTTTAAAAAGCTTAAGAAAACAAGAAAGCAAGCAATGGATGGGTATCTGGCCGCTGTGGCTGAGGCTTTTGAAGCAGGCGTTATGCCACGTTGCCATTTAGAAGATATTACAAGAGCAGATTTCTATGGATTTGTAGTTCCTTTTGTAAACGAGCTTATGAAAATGTCTAAGGATGCGGGTATTCCTGTAAGAATTCGTGCTTGCGATACTATGGGTTACGGTGTTCCTTATAGTGAGGTAGCATTACCTAGAAGTGTGCCTGGTATTATATACGGTTTACAACATTATTCGGATGTTCCAAGCGAAATGCTTGAATGGCATGGTCATAATGACTTCTATAAGGCGGTTGCAAATGCTTCTACAGCATGGTTGTACGGAGCTTGTGCAGTTAACTGCTCACTACTTGGTATTGGTGAGAGAACAGGTAATGTTCCGCTTGAGGCTATGATTATGGAATATGCTTCCCTCAGAGGCTCCCTTGACGGTATGGACACCTCGGTTATTACCGAAATTGCCGAATACTTTAAAAAAGAAATGGGATACGATATTCCTGTAATGACTCCTTTTGTTGGCAGAAACTTTAATGTAACCAGAGCAGGTATACATGCAGACGGTCTTTTAAAGGATGAAGAAATCTACAACATTTTCAATACCGAAAAGCTACTTAATAAGCCTGCATCTGTGTCTATTGGTAAAACCAGCGGTCTTGCAGGTATTGCATATTGGATTAATAACAACTATCGTCTTTCCGGTGCTGATGCTTTAGATAAAAAAGATCCGCTTATTATTGCTATGAAAGAATGGATAGATGAGGAATACGAGGACGGCAGACAGACCGCTCTTTCAAATATGGAGCTGGAAACAAAAATCGAAGAGCTTTCCGGTGGTCGTTTTAAAAAACTTTAAGTAGAGGGAAAAATTATGTTAGAACATAAAACGGTATCGCTTGCTGATCAGGTTTTTGAACATTTGGAAAATGACATTTTAAGCGGTAAATATAATCGTGGCGATATTTTAACCGAAAGTAAGCTAAGCACCGAGCTTGGCGTTAGCCGCACTCCTATAAGAGAGGCGTTGCGCCGCCTTGAACAGGAGCATATTATTGAAGAATCAGGCAAAGGTTCGGTTGTAATTGGTATTACTGAAAAGGATTTAAAGGATATTTTCTTAATAAGAGAAAAACTCGAATGTCTTGTAGCATCGCTTGCGGCAGAAAACCGCACCGAAGAACAATTAGCAGAGCTTAGAGAAACACTAGAGCTACAAGAGTTTTATCTTGAAAAGCGTGATGCAGAACACATAAAGCATATGGATAATAAATTCCATAGAATACTTTATAAATTAAGTGGAAGTATGTCTTTTTATGATACATTAGTTCCGCTTCATAAAAAAATACAAAAATACCGTAAGGCTGCGGTAGAAAGCAAAAGCCGTGCAGTAGCCTCGGTAGAAGAACATCGTAAGATTTTTGAGGCTATAGCAGCGGGGGACGCAGGTTTGGCTTCAAAATATGCGGGCGAACATGTTAATAATGCTTATGAGCATATAAGAAAGGATTAAGAAAATGGGTTATACAATTGCACAAAAAATTATTAAAGCACACCTTTTGCGGGGTGATATGACCGTAGGTAGCGAGGTCGCTCTTAAAATAGACCAAACCTTAACACAAGATGCCACAGGTACTATGGCATATCTAGAGTTTGAAACAATGCGTCTTGACCGTGTTAAAACCGAAAAGAGTGTAGCTTATATCGACCATAATACCTTACAATCGGGTTTTGAGAATGCCGATGACCACAGATATATTCAGTCTGTTTGTAAGAAGCACGGTATATATTTTTCACGTCCCGGTAACGGTATTTGCCACCAAGTTCATCTTGAGCGCTTTGGCAAACCGGGTAAAACATTAATCGGTTCTGATAGCCACACACCAACAGGCGGCGGTATTGGTATGCTTGCAATGGGTGCGGGAGGTCTTGATGTTGCTGTTGCTATGGGTGGCGGCGCATATTATATTACAATGCCTAAAATGTATAAGGTTAACCTTACAGGCAAGCTTAATCCCTTTGTTACTGCTAAGGACATTAGCCTTGAAATATTGCGTATTCTTTCTGTTAAAGGCGGCGTAGGCGCTATAATTGAATGGGGCGGCGAGGGTATTAAAACACTTTCTGTGCCTGAGCGTGCTACCATCACAAATATGGGTACCGAGCTTGGTGCTACTACCTCAATTTTCCCATCTGACGAAATTACTAAGGCTTTCTTAGAGGCAGAGGGCAGAGGTGAAGATTACGTAGAGCTTTCAAGTGATGAGGATGCAGTTTACGATAAGATTATAGATATAAATCTTTCAGAATTAAAGCCATTAATAGCTTGCCCACACAGCCCTGATAATATTGTAACAGTTGAATCCTTAAAAGGTACAAAGGTTGATCAGGTTTGTATAGGTTCTTGTACTAACTCTTCACTTTTAGATATGTTAAAGGTTGCTGCTCTTCTAAAGGGCAAGGTTATTGACCCATCTGTTAGCCTTTCTATTTCACCAGGTTCTAAGCAGGTACTTAAAATGCTTGCCGATTGCGGAGCATTGACCGATATATTGGCTTCGGGTGCAAGACTTCTTGAATGCGCTTGCGGTCCTTGTATCGGTATGGGTTTTTCACCAAACTCTGCTGGTGTTTCACTTAGAACATTTAACCGTAATTTCTTAGGCAGAAGCGGTACTGCTGATGCCGGTGTTTATCTGGTATCTCCTGAAACCGCAGTAGCTGCGGCTATTACAGGTTATATTACAGATCCAAGACTTTTGGGTGATATGCCTGAAATTAAAATGCCCGAAAAATATGTAATTGATGACAGTGCAGTTATCGAGCCTGCAAGTCCTGAAGAGGCTGAAAGTCTTGAAGTTATGCGTGGTCCTAATATTAAGCCATTCCCACAGGAAAAGCCACAGAGCGATACACTTTCTGCTGAGCTAGTGCTTAAGGTTGGCGATAATATTACTACCGACCATATTATGCCAGCTGGTGCTAAAATATTACCTTATCGTTCTAACATTCCGCATTTATCACAGTTCTGCTTTGGCGTGTGTGATACCACTTTCCCTGAGCGAGCAAAGGCTTTGGGCGAAAGTATTATTGTGGGTGGTAGTAACTACGGTCAGGGCTCTTCACGTGAGCATGCTGCGCTTGTGCCTATGTATTTAGGTGTTCGTGCAGTAATTACTAAGAGCTTTGCACGTATTCACGTAGCTAACCTTATTAATGCTGGTATTATGCCGCTTACATTTAAAAATCCTGATGATTATGATAAGCTTAATCAAGGCGATAAGCTTACACTTTCTAATGTTTTCGAGGGTATGGATAGTGGTGAAATTACCTTAAATAATGACACAACAGGCGAAAGCTTTGAGCTTGTATGTTCATTTACTGAAAGACAAAAATCAATACTTAAAGCCGGCGGACTTTTAAGCTATACTAAAAAAGGAGAATAAAACTTATGGAAAATTATGTAAATGCTGCGGTTGAGCAATTTCGCTCAATTTTAGAGGAACAAATTGCAAGACAGAGAAAGATGGAGCAGGATAAGAAATACACCGATTACACCAAGCTTGATAAAATCATCATTGGTGTTTGCGGCGGCGATGGTATAGGCCCTATAATTTCTGCTGAATCTGTTAGAGTTTTAGAGTTTATATTAAAAGACGAAATAGCTGCCGGCAAGGTAGAAATTCGTACTATTGAAGGTCTTACCATTGAAAACAGAATTGCACATAACAAGGCTATTCCCGATGATGTTTTGGCTGAAATCAAGGCTTGTAATGTTATACTTAAAGCACCTACAACAACACTTAAGGGCGGTACTTTAGAGAGCGCAAATGTTGCAATGCGTCGTGAGCTCGACCTTTATGCTAATGTTCGTCCTGTAGCTGTGCCTGAGGATGATATTGATTGGACATTCTTCCGTGAAAATACCGAGGGTGAATATGTACTTGGTTCACGTGGTGTAGAAATTCCCGATACTTTGGCTTTCGACTTTAAGGTTACTACTAATGAGGGTACAAAACGTATTGCACGTGCCGCATTTGAATATGCTAAGAACAACGGCAAAACAAATGTTGCTATTGTAACTAAAGCAAATATTATGAAGAAGACCGATGGTAAGTTCTCTGAGCTTTGCCATGAGGTTGCAAAGGAATATCCGGGCATCGAGGCTGAAGACTGGTACATTGATATTATGACAGCTAACCTTGTAAATCCAAGAGTACGCTCAAAGTTCCAGGTAATACTTCTTCCTAATCTTTACGGTGATATTATTACCGATGAAGCTGCTCAGTTACAGGGTGGTGTTGATACTGCAGGTAGTGCTAACCTTGGTGATGTATACTCAATGTTCGAGGCTATTCATGGTTCTGCACCCAGAATGATGGAAGAGGGCAGAGGTATGTATGCTAACCCAACAAGCATGCTAAAGGCAAGCGAAATGATGCTTCGCCATATTGGTTTTATTGATTATGCCAATAAGCTTGATAAAGCTCTTCATATTTGTACCGAGGTTGAACCTAAATATGTAATAACAGGTAGAAGTGACGGTGCAACCTGCTCACAGCTTGGCGATTATATTATGGAAACAATTGAAAAAATGTAATTTACTTTTGGCGGTCAATTATTTGACCGCCTTTTTATATTGAAAAATCATTTTTTAAAAAGATAACAATTGTTGATTTTTGGAAAGTATAGTGGTAAAATGAAGTTAATAATATTCTTTGATTTATAGTAGTAGTTTTTTAAAAACGGAGGTAACCCTTATGAAAAAACTAATTGCAACTTTAATGAGTGTTTTATTGGTCTTTTCCTTGCTGTTTGTGGACGGATTGTTTGCTATCGATGTATTTGCCGATAGCCTTTACTACGGCTTATTCCACGATGAACAGTCCGACGGTGGCTTCGAATACAATGGTTGGTCCGACCATTCAGTACCTGCCAAATCTTCTTGGGAAAAGGATTCGACTGTATACAATCGTGGTAGCAAGTCGGCTAAATTCTCTTTCCAAAGTGCTGGTGGTTACAAGGAACTATTCCTTAAAATGGATGTTCCGGCTACTACTGTAGCTGAAATCGACCCGAAGGAGGATTATTGCTGGACCGCTTGGATTAAAACAAGCTCCAACTTTATGGGTTCAGTAAGCTTCAATATGGTTCCCGCAGGTGAATATAACGCTACGGGCTTAGACTTTAAACAGGTTTACATTCACTCAAAGGGTAGACCGGAAGAATTTGAACGTTTCGATTCTAGCTTCATTAAATGTTCTAGTGACGAAATTCAGAACTTTCTTGTTGGCAAAGAAACAGTAAGCGTAGTGCTTAAGGTTCGTGCCTCAAGAGGTGATATCTGGGTAGATGATATCGAC
>JAZREW010000149.1:0-9225 GCA_045661005.1 Acutalibacteraceae bacterium
GTAATAAGTACACTTACTTTGCAAGCGTTGCTAAAAAAGAAGGCTACGAGCAGCTTTCTGCAATTTTCCTTGATACCGCTAACAACGAGAAAGAACACGCTAAGATGTGGTTTAAGTATTTAAACGGCATTAGCGATACAAAAACCAATTTAAAGGCTGCGGCTGATGGCGAAAACTATGAGTGGACCGATATGTACGCTACATTCGCTAAAGAAGCAGAGGAAGAAGGCTTCACAGAAATCGCTGCTAAATTCCGTATGGTAGCTGCTATTGAAAAATCTCACGAAGAAAGATATCGCAAGTTGCTTAGCAACGTTGAAATGCAAAAGGTATTTGAAAAATCGGAAGAGATTATGTGGGAATGCCGCAATTGCGGACACTTGGTAGTTGGCAAAAAAGCTCCTCAAATTTGCCCTGTTTGCGCACATCCACAAAGCTATTTTGAAATGAGAAAAGAAAATTATTAATTAAATTTCTATTTTTAAACGGACTGTATTGCCAAATGCGATACAGTCCGTTTTTTATTCTAAAATGGCGTGTTGTAATCCTTTAATCCCAATTCAAACATGTGGTTACCCTCTAATATTTGAATTCTTTTATTCATACTACTTACCCGTTCTTCTATAAGCGGAAGTCTGGAATAAGCTTTACTTTGTGCATCAACCTTTTTTTCAAGCTGTTCAAGCCTGTACTGTGTAAGCTTGCCCGATGCTATAATTCCGCCTGCAGTACCTACAAGGGTTCCCGCAAAGGATATCAATGCTACAATAACCGTGTTGCTCATAAGCTTTCCTCATTTAATAATTCATACTTTTCCATAATTTTAAACAAATTCTCTCTTTGACGTGTATTTAATTCTACGCTTGAAAAAAGTGAGGAATAAGAAAATATAACATACCCATTTATTAAAGCGTCCGTATAGCAAACTTCCGCCTGCTTTGCTATAATATCATCCTTAGTTTGCCATTCTTCTTTATCGTACAAAGAATCAGTACCTATTTTATAACCTGCAAGACCCAGAAACATACTGACATCGCTGTTAAGCTCTGCTACTTTTTTCCAATTGTTTAAAAGATTTTCAAATTTATACTCGCTTTGCGGATAATCGAACCCGAAATACAACTGCGGTATTATGCAATCTATATACCCGTTTTTTACCCATAGCCTTACATCTGCAAACAATTCGTTATAATTTTTATCAATAGACGCCGCAGGACTAACCGAAAAAATAATATCTTCATTTTCACTCTTTATCGCACTATAACACCCACTTATAAGCGCATTTACATTTGCTCTGCGCCAATCAGCTAAAGCTAAAGGTTTCTCTGTTGCTTCGCAATATTTATTATAGCTTATCTCATCAAAAGCAGTATCAACTGTAGGATAAAAATAATCATCAAAATGTATGCCATCTACATCATATTTTTCTATAATTTCCTTTATACCATCAATTACTAGCTTTTGTACCTGTGCTGATGCAGGATTAAGATATATCCCATTAGAATAGCAAATGTTTATATCATTTTCACTATTGTCATCATTAAGCCATTTGTAAGCCGGACTGTTAACATCTAAACTATTTACATCATTTGTAGACGTTGAAACCCTGTAAGGATTAATCCAGGCATGCACAGCTATTCCAACTTTATGAAAAGCTTCTAACAAAATTTCAAAAGTGTCAAAGCCTTTTTCTCTTACAGTTTTTACAAGCGGAAAATAATCCGATTCAAACAATGAATCACAATGCGAGCGAACATGTATGTAAACATTTTTAATTTTCATATTTTTGCAGTTTTCTGCTATTAGCGCCACTTCATTTTCGAATCCGCTTGGCGCTGAAAGCATATTGTTTATCTCGTTATAGGTAATCCATACACCCGTATCAACCACAGTATCAGAATTTCTTTTTGCAGTATTAACCGTATTGCAAGAACACAATAAAAAAACTATCATTAATAAACTTAAAAATCTTTTCATTGAATGTCTCCTCTTACTTTATAAAATAAATTCTATTTAAATTTTAATTTAATTTCACTAAAGTGCCTTTTCTATTAGCGTTTTGACGAACTACAATCATTATAGTAAATCTCGCCTTTTTCTAAAGCAAAATCAAAATTCGTTTTTAACTGTAGTGAAATATTTCTTAAACCCTTTAGGTTTGTTATAAGCTTTACACATTTTCTTTTTTTGTATAAAAAGTCAGCGTTAGTAATTTCAAAATCGGCAAAAGTCTCATCGTCGCCTACCTTTAGCAAAACATTATCCTTAGCATCAAGCTGTAGGTAAATCCTAGAGACCTTCTTTTTGCCGCTTAAACTGCCAAAATCAAAGCTTTTAGTTTTAAATTCCGCTTCTATTTCGTTGCTTTGCATTTTCCCATTGCTAATATCGCCAACTATTATATTATCCTCTTGCCCATCAAAAATAGCTGTAAAACAAACATTTTCTTTGTTTAGGCATAATAATAAGTTATTTTTAGAATCAATACCTATAATGTTCAATTCATTTGGAAACTCAAAGTAATACCATGCGTTACTGGTTATCCCATCTTTGCAATCGGTTATCATTGCCTTGTTACCTACAGAAATGATATAAAATCCATTTGCAACGCCACAAAGCAACATCTGTTTTTCCGATTCACTCAATTCATCAAAAAACGATTTGATTTTTTTAGAAATATTTTTTATTTTATTTGAAGAAACAGAAAAAACGCCACCTGTGTCAGCCAAAAATATCAGTTCACCGTTAACAACTGCAATATTTTCTTTTTTTCTGCTTCCAAATTCGCTATCAACACAAGTTACATCATAAGTGTCTTCTTTATAAAAATAGGTTTCATTATCAATAAGCAATGAAATTTTGTTTAAATTCTTTCCTCTTGAAGCTTTAACAGAATAAATTTTATTTTCTTTAAAAGCATAAATTTCATCATCTACAGGTACTAATGCTGTAATAGGCTCATAAGGAGAGCCAACACTATTGCTAAAACTTTGTGGAAAATACAACGGTCTATCATAGGTAGCAGAATATATTTTGTTGCCAGAGGCCAAAAAAATTCTTTCACCGCTAGCTGCACAGTTATCTGCAGAAACAATAGATTTAAACCCGTCTTTTATTTCTTTTTTTGCCAATATTCTTATGTTGTTTTCACTATAGTTAGCCATTTGCGGAACCGCATAGTTGCTATCCCCTTTAGAAAAATTAACTATACCTTTTTGGCGGTCTACCCTAATTCTTATATTCACACCCATCAGTATAGTATCACCATAATCAGTATCAGCATAAATAATACATTCAGCATAGCTTGATGGGTCCCTATATATTCTGCATATAATACTTTCTTCAGCCAAATTCATAAAAGGTAACTTAAAATCGTAAGAATATCCGTCAGACGTATAATAACAGTAAAATGCACCATCAAGTACATTAAGCGGTTCTAAAACAGTAGGCGCCGCCGTGCTTACAACCGAGGCAGCTTTCGCAAGCTCGTAAGAATTACCCCTGCCGTTTATATAAACTGTAGGAATATAATAATTGTAATTTTGAAACCAAGAATTGAAATCTGTGCCTATCTCGTAAATTTTTTCTGTAGTTTGCGAGGTGTTTTCCCTGTTATACAATGAAACAAGAGCGAAAATTCCCCCGCCCGAAACCGGATTACCAACATAAAACAAACATTTATAGGGTATATGAAAGGTATCTTCAGAAGACCTTTGAAAATGCATATAACCTATGTTTTTAACCTTGCCGCCGTCACCAATTAAATAAACATAAACAAAATAACCCGAATCTTCATATTCAACATCAGCTGTTGCTATTTTATAATATTCATTTTCATAAAAAACAGTAGTATCGGTAAGCCGGTATTTACCCGCCTTTGAAAATTCAAATATATCTGATGCTATTGTTTCTTTAGCGCTGATTCCTTGTCGTCGAACCAACCTACCGTCTTTAAAACATACATTTTTACAGCTTGCCAAACATCCGTCTTCTATGCTTTCAGGTGAATTAATCAAATCTACACCCTTGTTACAAGCGGGTATTTCAAAAACCTTTACAGTTTCACTCTTTAAAGAAGCATATTTCACTTTAATCTCCACCCTCCGCAACAGGCAAAGTATCCTCTATGCAAAAAGTTTTACAGAGTAAAGCCGCCCTTTTTGCGTTGTAAATTGCAGTATATATCTGGTTCTTTTGGGATTCGCCCGCATTCAACGCTAACAACATGGTTACTCCACAACAAATAGCCTCAATTGTTTGTGGGTTTTGCGACATTTCTTCCGAAAGCTCATTTATGGGTTTTACTTTTAAATCTTCTGCTATTTGATTAATACATTCTAAAACATATAAAAAATCAGTATTGTTTAGTGTTATTTCGTCACCGCTGTCACTACCTAGTCTAGATAATGATTTTTTGTAAATATCATACCCGTTCATCGCTTTCCTCCTCTGTGTCCTTTAAAAGTTCTTCGGTTCCGGTCACAATACCACCGGGCAAACGCATAAGCAACTGTTTTCGGTTAATTATTCCTTTTTCGTAAAGGGTAATAAGCATATCGGTTTTTTCACGGTTGTTATAAACAAAATCATCACTTATTTCAACCTTAGCGCAAACTGCAAGACCTTTGTAACGCTCGCCGTTAAAGCTTATATAACGGCTACCCGATTTATCTTTCAGCTTTATACTACGTATGCCGTAATAATTAATCCAAAAATCAGACCATATACGTGCTGTATCCTCTAAAAAAACATAGAACCTATTCTTAATAATCTGCAATGGCATTAATGCCGCATCACGCATAGTAATAAGCGCAGTAGCGTTGTCTGCCCTGCTGTCTCCAAGCGCCACTTCGTTAGCACCACTTTGTGTTAAAGTGTTTTCTATCAATGTATTTATGCTATTGTCGAAATCCTTTGTAAAAGTCGGTGGCGATATATACTTAACCGCTCCCGCAACATCTTCATTACTGCCAAAAACCTTTATAATCTGACCGGGGTCATTTGTAATTTTATCAGTAACCGTATCACCGTTAACAACCATTATCGGCATTCCTGTAGTCATTGCCGACCATACGTTAGCGGTAATCATTCTGTTAATGGCTATTTGATTAGGAATTAAAAATGTAATCTCACTTTCACCATAAATGGAATTATTTTTTCTTTCCCAGCAGAAAAGCGAAATCGGATACATACTAAGCATAGTGTCAAATTCTTTTCTAACATATGCATTTTCTGTAACCTTTACCCCTTTAATTGTATAACCTTTACCGCTTTTATATTCCTTATATAGCTTAGTAAGCACGGTTATTTTACCGTCTGTTTCACATTCGGCAATTTTATTCAATGTATTCAAATCCGCACCGTGAAGTCTTGCCTCACGCAATACAGACTCGCTATCTTTAACGCTTGATATAATAATATACGGCTGATTTTGCACGGTTTCAATATAAGGGTCTCCAAACACTACATCCTCTATATCTAAAACCTCACAGCTTATATCACCGTTAATACTAATTTTTCTGTCATCATCAGCATAAAGTCCTGTTTCTAAGGTGCTATCCCAATAACTGTACAATACCGAAGTGCCGCTAATATATGCATTTCTTAACATTTTTTCGTTAAGCTCGCCAAGTCCAACTCTTTCTGAGGTGACATTGTAATAATTATTAAATGCAGACATAATGTAATTTATTTCTCTGTTTGAAACCGCACCGGTAAATGCCGCTTTATCTTCAAAACTTATATTTTCCTCTTTCTCGACAGTAGGTATACCCTCAGCGGAAAAAATTATTTGTGGCTGATTTGATAACAATTGCGACATTTTATAGTTGCCTATACGCTTTATAACATTATGCCTGACAAGCGGACGGTCATTACCACACTTAGCGCCATGCCATTGGTCGCCTATAAAAAAGCGTTCATTTATACGGCTTTGTTCAAAAAGACCTTTTGTGCCTATGCTTGCTTTATGGTTAGTACCTTTTGTAAATTCTTCAAAAATATAAGAAGGTGTATATTTCACCACATTTGCCTCCTTTAAATATTTTGTAAAGCCCGACCCGTTGGGCCGAGCCTTACTTTATACAATATTAATCTACAGTTACAGTAAATACTTCTGAATCTGTGCTTGCCATGCCGTCAACAGTAACTCTTACAAAATAATAATATGTACCTGCCTCTAAATCACCGTCTACCTCATAGCTGTTTTCTGTAGCGCCCGCTATTTTAATTGCGCCCTTTTTGTTTGCATTTTCACAGGCAAACCACTGGTAGCTAAGCTCTCCTGCGCTTTCGGCATCAACACTAAGTGTTGTTACACCGCCGTCAGAAATAGGTGTTGCATCAGCCAAAAGTGTAACAGCCGGAGAAACCCAAGCCCAAATAGCATCTAAACCGCTCTTCTTAACGAACACATCATAGTAAATACGGTAATCAAACTTGTAAGCATCTGCATCAATGTTCTGCTCAGGAGTGAATATACGCATATTTTCGGTCTTCTTAACCAAGTGTGCTCCCGACTTTGGACATACAAGCATATAAATTTCGCTAGCATTAGATTCAGGTTCAAATCCACCTGCATTTTCGCTGTTAAAAGAATAACCGGTTTTCATTCTTTCTGAAACTACGGGGATAATAGCCACGCCATTTATAGACTTAACCTTTAAATTAACCTCTCCCTGCTTAAATTCAGTAACGGTTATAAGCTTAGAAATTTCTGCTGAATTCTGTAATGCAGCAAACATATGGCTATCTACAAATGCTACTAGTTCCTCATCATAACCCACTACAGACTGCACTTCGTTAATAAGTGAGCAAAGCGCTTCGAAAGGCTTTGTTGCATCACCCTCAATTAAGTTAGAACGGGTAACTGCCACATTAGCAAGCTTTGAAAGCACATATGCGTCGCACTCGGGTACTACCTTAGTGCGTACATATTCGCCCAAAATTTTACCAGCTAAATTTGCAACACCTGTCTCAGACATATCCTCACGGTCAATCTGTAAAGAACGTGCTCTGTCCATTGTCATGGTGTAAGATGTATTAGACACATTAATTGCACCACGTGCAAAACCGTTGTCACGGTCATAATTTGCTAAACCCTGAAAATCAATATCAGGTATAATAACTGTTTTTGCGCCTACAAATTTTGTAGCAAGTGCATTATCAGCAAAAAAGCCTACAGCACTTTTTTGTTCAAACATTTTATCAAGCTCGTTTGAATATTTTGTTACATTCTCTATAGAATTAATTGACATATTAAAATCTCCTTTTAAAATTTATTTCCATAGTCCCTTTAAAAATTCTGCCGCCTCGGGTGTAACCGCATTTTTGCGGTTACTTTGCGAGCCTATGCTTGCACTATTAATATTTTTTTGAATTTTTTCAATTTTTTCTAAGTGCTTTTTTTGTGCTAAAATATATCTTAAATATTCATCTAACAAAAGGGTTCCTTTCAGCTCTGCCGAAAGAACAACCTCATTTGGTAAATCTTCTTTTGATTTAATTTCGGGAAAATACTGCTGTACTTCCGCAAGAGAAGAAGTGTTAATATCCGAATTTTTTTCTTCTAACTCGATTATGTGCTCAGCTAAAGCCTCATCGCCGCCACATTTTTCGTATAATTCCTTACGCTTAATGTTTCTGTTTTCTTCCTCAAGCCAAGTTAAAAATTCAGGTACACTTTTTTGGGAAAGCTTAGCTAATTTTTTTAATCTCTCATAATCTTCCCATATTAAATCATACTTTAATCCCTTTTGAGCCAATTGTGCCGCTTGTGAAACGGTAAGCTCTTTTACTTCCTTATTAAACTTTATGGGAATAATAATTTCATTTTCTGCATCACTCGGTGTGGTTTCCGTGTTTGTGTCTGCAATATTTTCTTCTGTAACCTGTGGTACGGTCAGTTCTTTTTCTGTCATACAATTCCCTTTCCTTAAATCACTACTGCTCACTGCCATCGTAATTTAAAAAATTCTCATATTCACTAATTAAATTGATTTCGGCTTTTTCAGGAACCTTTACCTTGGATTTTTTTATATTATATTTTTTGTTTTTTCCAATACTAAAACCAAAATAAAAGGCTATAACAGCAATTATTAAATATACTATCGCCATTAAAAATCCCAGCCTCCCTTCAAATCAGTGCCGGTTATAGAACCTGAAGCTCTTGTAATACTTTCATACTTTTTAGGATGAAAAAACTTAACATCTTCAAAAGCATATCGCAGTGCATCGCACAAATGATTATCAGTGTCCTTAGGCAAACGCTGTCCACGTTCATTGCACCTTTCATCATATATGTAGGTAGAAAGCTCACGTATCATATTCACACAATCAGGATTAACAGTAATACTGTATTCGCTTATTGCAGAAATTCCGTTTAAAATACTGTCTCTGCCCTTTACAGAAGGTGTAATTCTTCCTATTCCAAGACGCCTCAAATCATCATTTGATTTTGGCTCTGCACAATCTGCTCGTATTCTTTCTTTACTAAACCCCATCGCCTTAATTCGTTCTGCAATATCCGAATTTAGCATCCGTCGCTCGTAAAATTCACCGTAAATGTAAATTTCTCGGTCTATTGGATTAGCCATAAAAGCTATAAAAGCAGTAGGATCATTCGTATATCCATAGTCCAGCCCAAAAAAGCTTTTCCATTTATACTTATCCTCTTGCTCAATCTCACGTTTGCCAACCGACCAATTTTCAAAAACAAGCCCCTCAGAAATCCCCCAATTTCCAAGACCTGCAACCTCATACTTACGTGGATTACTCTTCTTCATACGCTCAAAAACAAGCTTATCGGTTTTATCTAAAAACTCGTTTATAAGATAGTTGGTTGAAAAGGTGTCCACATCTTCAGATTTTGCATCAAAAAAACGTTTTTTAAGCCAATGCCCCTCACTCCACGGATTAAAGGTAATGGTAGTTTGCTTGTAAAGTGGTGCAGGTATTTTTCCTCGTGGTACAGAAAGGTCTAATTTATCAAAATCGGCTTCGTCACTTATTTCAAAAGCTTCCTCTATCCAAACATAGTTCAGATGCCCTTTTGAAACCGTTGTAGATGCTAATTTTAAAACATCATCAAACCCTCTGAAAATAATCTTTTGCCCCGTAGGTTTATATACCATTTCAAGTGGTGAAACCGTATTGTTCCAATATTCTGCCACATTCAGCTTTTCCTGTGCCCATTTTAGCTGAGCAAAGGTAGAATCTCTGTGGGTG
>JAZREW010000150.1:0-35868 GCA_045661005.1 Acutalibacteraceae bacterium
CCGTAGATTTAATTAAAATAATGTTAGAAATAAAAAGATTCTTATCTAAAAAATTAAAAAAGAGATATCGTGTGATATACTTCGAAATTAATAAGTCTAATTCTATCCTTCCAAATTGATTTACGAACGAAAAGAAGGAAACTTATTATTTTAATCAGTCATAAAGTTTTATCAAAATTAAATGTAGTTATCGCTTTATTTTACCTTGCACATCTACAACGATTATGCTATAATGTATTTGTTATATTATAATCTTTTTTATGAGGTGTACTTATGGCTGTTAGTTACAAGAAACTATGGAAGCTTTTGATTGACCACGACATGAAGAAAAAAGACCTCGCCAAAGTTGCGGATATCAGTAACTATACTATCACCAAAATGAGTAAAGGTGAAAATGTTACTGTCGAAACTCTTGGCAAAATTTGTGCTGCCTTAAATTGCGGTGTGGATGATATTATGGAATTCATCCCCGAAGAAACGAAGTGAGGTGTAACTATGCTTGAAAATAAATTAGGAATCACCTCAGCTCCCGAACTTGACGAGGCCGAGGAAAAGATCAGTAAAAAGAAAGCAATCGAACTGTTTGAAAACGGTATGCTTGATAAATTCGAGGCGGGTAAATTCGCATCACTCAAAGCAATCCACAAATATCTCTTTGAAGATATTTATGACTTTGCCGGTGAAATGCGTACCGTCAATATCTCAAAAGGCAACTTCCGTTTCGCTCCTCTGATGTACCTTGAAGTAGCTCTTGGAAACATCGATAAGATGCCTCAATCTACCTTCGATGAAATTATAGAGAAGTACGTGGAAATGAATATTGCCCACCCTTTCCGTGAAGGTAACGGCAGAAGCACACGCATCTGGCTCGATTGCATATTGAAAAAAGAAATCGGAATGGTTGTTGACTGGAGTAAGATTGATAAAGAAGATTACCTTCTCGCCATGGAACGCAGTCCAATTAAAGATATCGAAATCAAGCACATCTTAAAGTCGGCTCTGACCGATGACATCAATAGCCGTGAGGTCTATATGAAAGGCATCGACCACAGCTACTACTACGAAGGTTATACAACATTTAAAACTGAAGAATTGTAATAATTGGAGGCTATTATGGAAGCTTTAGAAATACTCAAAAAAGATGGTAAAATATACTCATTTATTAGAGAAAAATGGCTTGTATGCACACCGGAAGAAGAGGTTCGCCAAAATCTTGTTTGCAAACTTGTTAATGATTTTGGTTATCCGCTTAATTTGATGGTAGAAGAATATAGACCTGATTTAGAAACTCGTGGAGTAAGATCGACAAGGGCTGATATTGCCATTTTTGAAACGGAAGAGAAAAAAGCTAAAAATCACAATGCATTTATTGTTATTGAGTGCAAGTCGGAAACTGTAAAAATTAGGTTAGAAGATTTTTATCAAGGGGCCGAATATGCCGCGAAGATGAGGGCTCAGTTCTTAGTTTTGCATAATTCAAAAGAAACTAATTTTTATGCTGTTGACATTGAAAAAATCCCCAACAAAAAAGATGCATTTACACAAATTATTACAATACCTCATTACGACGATATTTCCAATGAAAAGAAAATTGCATTTATAAAAAAGCAGACTAAAACATTTACCCGTGATGAATTCACTAAAATGTTAAGAACTTGCCATAACATAATTCGTAACAATGATAAACTTTCTCCGGAAGCTGCTTTTGATGAAATAAGTAAAATCTTATTTATGAAAATAAATTTTGAGCGAGGAAGTCAAGGAGCACAAGTTTTCACGTTACAGGAATATGAAAGACAAAAAGCGGTTGAGGATGAATACAATAAGAACCATAAAATAAACAATCCGATACCATTTATGCAAACATTGTTTGCAGACACAAAAAGAGATTTTAAAGAAGATCAAATTTTTGAGGAAAATGAGATCATCAAGATACGTGAGAATAGTTTTGAGCAGATCATTGAAAAATTACAAGCATATAATCTTTCTGATACACAGGATGATGTTAAAGGTATTGCTTTTGAACACTTTTTAGGTACAACTTTCAGAGGCGAATTAGGACAATATTTCACGCCTCGTACCATAGTTGATTTTATGACCAATATTCTTGATCCGCAGGAGAACGAAACTGTTTGTGATCCTACTTGTGGAAGTGGCGGTTTCTTAATTAAAGCATTTGAATATATGCGAGAACATATAGAAGAAGATATTAAGGAAGCTAAGGCTAAACTTCGCAAACAATTAGAAGGAGATAATTACGAAAATCTTTCCGAGGGAGAACAACTGGTTATAAATGAACGCGTTGAAGATATTCAGGCAAAATTAAATAAGGAGCTTGATACACGTGTTAAAGGCAGCCGTATGTATAATTTATCTCGTAATTGCATTTACGGCACAGATGCTAATCCGCGCATGGCAAGAACATCAAAAATGAATATGATCATGCATGGTGATGGACACGGTGGCGTTCATCATCACGATGGTTTGCTGAATGTTAACGGCATTTTTGAAGAGCGTTTTGATGTTATTTTAACTAATCCTCCTTTTGGCGCAAGAATCGATAAATCCCAAAAAATAACGGAAGCAGATAAATTTACTGATGAAGCGTTGATCGAAAAATACAAAGCGAAATATGGTGAAGCATATGAAAAAGCACTTAAACAGGTGAACGACAATATTGGTAAATCTTTACTTTCTTTGTATGATGTTGGTTCAATGTCCGGTCTTACAGAAGTGCTCTTTATGGAACGTTGCCTCAGACTGCTAAAAAAAGGCGGTCGTATGGGTATGGTTCTACCAGAAGGTGTTCTAAATACATCCAATCTTCAAAAAATTCGCGAGTACTTTGAAGGTAAGGCTAAGATTATCTTGATTTGTTCCATTCCTCAGGATGTGTTTATTGCTGCTGGTGCCACAGTAAAGCCCAGTCTTGTATTCTTTAAGCGTTTTACCGAAGAAGAAGAACTTCAATATTTAGGTGCGAAAACTAAAGCTGAAAAAGAAGTTAGGCAAAAATATATCGGTGAAATTAAGACACTTCAAGACAAGATTGCCGCCGAAAAAGCTAAAAAGATTAAGGTTAAAGCTCTTATCGGGACAGCAGAAAAAGAACTCAGAGATCTTGAAAAGGCCATTATCGAAGAAGCAAAGCCGCTTACCAAAGAATACTTCGATTACGAAATTCCTATTGCAATGGTTGAAGATGCAGGAATTACTTCTACAGGTTCTACTTCTGCCGGCAATCAATTACCTACTCTTCAAAATGAGTATAAAGAATATAGAGTTACAAATAAGCTATGGAAAGAATCCAACAGCGTTATTTCGTATACCATAAATTCTGAAGGAAAGCTTTTCCGTATTAGTGACGGTAAGGAGGTTGAACTAACGTGGTAAATACAAATTCGGTGTTGTCCTCCATTTTATTTAGCCAAACTATCGATTGGAACATAAAACAATTTTTTAGTTCCACCTCAATTAATTCGTCTTTTGAGTTAAAAAGAATAGGTAAAGCTATAACGCGCCGAAAAGATCAAATGGTTGTTGAAGATGATAAAAAGTACAAGCGTATTACTATCAAAACAAACTGCGGTGGAGTTTTTGTCAGAGATGAAGTTTTAGGAAAAGACATTAAAACTAAGAACCAGTACTATGTAAAGGCTGGTCAATTAGCTGTATCAAAAATTGATGCTCGAAACGGAGCATTTGGTATCGTTCCTCCTGAAGCTGATGGCGCAATTATCACAGGGAACTTTTGGGTATATGATGTTAATCCTACTGTTGCAAGCATTGAGTATTTGATTTTATTGCTATCTTCTAATGTATTTGTTCAAGCTTGGGAAGATTGTAGTAATGGTAGTGGTAATCGCTTGTATTTACAGGAAGGCAAATTTTTAAGCTATAAAATACCTATGCCATCGGCAACTAAACAAAAACAAATAGTTGACAAGTATAACAAAGGAATATGTTCTGCAAATAGTGCCATAAGTAAAGCGGATGAACTCAACAATTCGATCGATTTGTGTTTGTCTAATTTATTACAACTAAAGCCTATTGTAGAACAAGGCAGAAGCGCGCGCGGATTAATATCAACTACGACATTAAAAAATCTCATCGGTTGGGGAGCAAAAATAAACAGTAACCCCATTAAACCACAAGAATTATTTAAGTCAACGGAATATAAAAATATGCCATTGGAGTTTTACTGTGAAATTAACCCTAAAACAATATACCCAGATAATTTCGAAGATGTTTCGTTTATACCTATGGAATGCGTATCCGACATATACGGGGAGATCATCGAACATAAAAACGGTAAAATAACGAATAGTAAAGGGTATACATCTTTTCAAGAAAGGGATGTCATTTGGGCAAAAATAACACCGTGTATGCAAAATGGAAAATGTGCTGTAGCCACTAATTTAAAAAATGGTTATGCATATGGATCCACAGAGTTTCATGTTTTTAGAGCAACCAAAAACGCCCTCCCTGAGTATATACATTGCTTTTTGAGGTCTAAGAGATTACGTGAAGTTGCTATGAGCTATTTTACAGGTTCAGCTGGTCAGCAACGTGTAGGAACGGATTTTTTAGAAGCGTTGACATTGCCTCAATTACCGTTACACTCTGATAATCCTAATGTTTTAACTCAAGAAACTGTAGTCAAAAAAGTGGCTACAACCAGAGATCAAATCAAAGAACTCCACATAAAAGCAGCGGATATACGAAAACAAGCAAAAAAAGAATTTGAGGAGGCCGTTTTTGGTGAAGCTTAAAAGTCTATATATCCAGAACTATAAAAACCTTGCGCCTATCACTATAGATTTTGCATCTGGAAACGGTCTTACTATGCTTGTCGGTAACAACGGTTCTGGTAAAAGCAATGTGTTGGAGGCAATTAGTGGTATTTTTCACGATCTTTTCAAAGAAAAAGACGGAAGGAAACTTACTTGCGACTATAAATTGGAGTACAATCTGAATGATGTTAACTGTGTTATTGAACAAAAAAATAACACATTACGGTGCTATGCGAATAAATTTAAAAGTAGAGAATCTTTTGTTTCCGAAAATGCGCCGAACAACATAATCGGCTTATATAGTGGCGAAGAAGACAGATTGTGGATCCAATTTTACGAATCGTATTATAAAGCCTATATAAAAAGAATAAAAAGCTTTCGTCATCAAGAACGAATGCGTTTGATGCTGATTAATAGATTTTATTGGAACATTGCATTACTTACTCTATTGCTGTCAAATAATGAAAGTATAAAGTCATTTATAAAAAAAGAACTTGGTATTCTTAATGTATCTAAAATCGAAATATCTTATAATCTCAGATATTATGATTCAGCTAATGATTTGTTAAAAACTTTTATAGACTCAATTAATCCGGACCACAAAAACAGTGTTAAATATACAGTAGAAAGTTTACATAAGGATATTTTTTATTCTGCGCTGTTAGATGAAGATGGTAATGTAATTACAGACGAAAATGATGAAATAGTTTTAGCAGAAACAGGCGTAACCGATATAGAGGTTTTTCGAAATTTGACCCAGGCCTATATGCCAAAACAACAGAAAATTATCACAGATATAAAAATTCTTTTCAACGACAATATTACCGTTCAACAACTTAGCGAGGGTGAGAAAAAATTAATACTTGTTAAAACGGTTCTTGAAATTCTTGCCGATGAAAAAACGTTGATTCTTATGGACGAGCCCGACGCCCATTTGCATGAAACAAGAAAGAAGAATCTTTATTCGATAATGAGTGAATATAATAATCGTCAAATTGTTATAGCCTCTCACTCTCCAACTTTTATTGATATCGCTGAGCAAGAGCAAGTTAAAATGCTGAAAACAAATATCAATGGGAATGCGGTACTATATGAAACCGAAAAATTAGAGGCGATTAGAGAATTAACAGGAAGCCGATTAAATGCGTTTCTTGAAAAGCCAATTCTTTATTGCGAGGGTACAGAAACAAGCGTTGAATCCGTTTTGTATCCTTTATTATTTCCTGAATATAAGATCATTCCTGCAGGTGGGCATGAAGAAGTAATTCACTTAACGAAAACTTATAATAGAACTTTTGGCGACGCTACTCATTATGCAATAGGAATTATCGATTGGGATTACAAAACAGAAGCGCAGCTTTCTGCACTAAGAGCGGAAAAAATCTATTCTTTAAAAGTTGTTGAAATTGAAAATGTATTAATGGATTTATTACTTCTTGAAGCTGCAAAAAGTGAATTTTGTGCCGAAGATGATTCTATAGATAAAGCGAAACAAAAACTCTTTTCCGAATGTAATCTTAGAAAAGAAAACCAGGCTTTAAAATATACAGCTAATCATATCGTAAGCAAAATTAAATCAACTTTATCTCCCGATGGTAGAACTATTGATATATTTAAAACAAACATTGCGAGAATATGTAATGATTCCGAAATAGAACAGCTTTATAACGATAGAAAGCATTGCTTAGAGGATTACATTAGGGATGGTAAATTTGAAGATCTTATAGCAATTTACGACTTCAATCACAACATCGATCGTTTTTTGGTCGATATTGTAAATAATTATCAACAACGTATTTTAAAACTGATTTCAAAGCAAGACGGCTTGCAACAGTTGATAAAAACGAAATATTACTCTGAAATAGAGTGATAATGAGGTATAATTATGGGTGTAATTTATATATTGACAAATCCATCATTTAAGGAATACGTAAAAATCGGTTATGCCGACAATGTGAATTCACGGTTGAAACAACTGAATAATAGCGAGTGCATTCCGTTTGCTTTTCGCATTTATGCTACATATGAAGTTGAGGAAAGGTTGACGGATCTGAAACTTCATGCGCTGATCGACCAACTCAATCCTAATCTGCGCTCTATCGACAACGTGGACGGCAAAAAGCGTGTGCGCGAGTTCTATGCCATGTCTCCCGAACAGGCGTATTCTATCCTTGAAACCATCGCAGTTTTAGGCGGTCGCAAGGACAGGCTTCATCTATATGAGCCGACTGCGGTAGAACGTCAGAGTGAAGAAATGGCGCAGGATATTGAAGAACAACACATCGAGCGTATGGCGCCGTTCACCTTCTCTAAGTGTAATATCCCCGTGGGTGCTACCATTACGTTTGTTAGCCAAGGCAATGCAAACTCAGGTGCAAAGTGCAGTGTTGTTGATGACAAAACCGTGGACTATCAGGGCAGAAAATTGTCTCTTTCTGCTCTTGCTACCGAACTGCTCGGTAGCAAATGGGGTGTTGCCGGACCGCGCTATTTTAAATATAACGGTGAGTGGTTAAATGATATTCGCGCCAAAGCCGAAGGACGTCAGGTTTCCTCTCGGCTTGATGACGTGTGGGTTATTCCGTGTAATCCCAAGTATTATGATATTGTTGCCGCTTTTGATAATTTGGACGTAATTGAATGGAGCCAGTCTACTAACACCTCGGTTGGTGATACGGTTTATATCTATGTCGGCGAAAAATACAAAGCTATTATGTATAAATGCGAAGTAATAGCCGCCGATTTGTACGGAAACCGTTCGGACGAGGACTATCCTTATTATAAAGAGTTGGCTAAAGATCCTGACATCCGTTATATGAAATTGAAACTCATAGAAAAATACGCCCCGGACAAGTATCCGCTTAAAGAACTTAAAGAAAACGGACTTTCAAGTGTTCAGGGGCGTAGCAAAGCAACCGTGCAGCTTATGAAGTATTTGAAGGATAAATAATATCAATAATTTGAGGGCAAAAACATGGAAATAGATAGAGTAAAAGAGATTATATTTGCTTTAGCAGAAGGAATAGACCCAACTACGGGTGAGATTTTACCGAATGATAGCGTTTGCAATAAAGGTGACGTTGTACGCGCCTTTTATGCAATTCTTGAAATATTGGACAAAAAGCCTAAAAAGAATATGCCCGAAAATGCAGGTAAGCGATGGACGGATGAAGATGATAAAAATCTTTGTGAAATGTTCGATGCAGGTGTCTCTAAAAAAGATATTTGCAACACTTTCAAAAGAACCTCAACAGGCATAGCTTCACGTCTTGTAAGACTTGGAAAAATCAAAGATCGCGATGAGTTTAGATATAGAAAATGATTAAATAATAGCAATTTTACAGGCGGGATAAAATGTTATCAGATAAAATCAAAGAATTATATAGAATTACCAATGAGCTTGAAAAGGAATATCCCGGTCGAAAGTTTACAATCGACGGACATCTGGTTGGTAGCATAGGAGAAGTTATAGTAGCTGAGTATTACGGCTTAACACTTTTGCCAAACTCAACAAAAACTCATGATGCAATAACTGCGGATGGCAAATACGTTCAAATTAAAGCAACACAAGTAAAAGGTATTTCTATTTCATCTGAGCCAGATTATATAATTGTGATTAAGCTATTTTCAGATGGTTCGTGGGAAGAAGTTTATAATGGCCTTGGCAAACCTGTTTGGAATAACGCCGGAAAAATGCAGAAAAATGGACAAAGGCCGATTTCTTTAGCAAAGTTAAGAAATCTAAAGGATTCTGTTCGCAAAGAACAGATGATACCACGCATTATATGAGGCTTAAAAATGATTAAAGAGGTAATATGTGGCCAAATTTTACTTGGAGTCAGGTCGGAGGCGGCGACAAAAGAAGATTGGTAAGTAGCACAAAATTTTTAGATGCGTTGATTAAAACATTCTAAGGTTATGAGGCTATAAGCACCTTTAGTCAAACAAAAATATTAATGGAGGAAAAAACGATATGGCACAAATAGATGTTGAGAAAATCGTAAAACTTAGTAAGGAGCGAAACACTATACACGAAAAAGTATATACTACATATTCTTCGTTTGATAAGTTTGGGGAACGTTATCTCCAAATAGATATGTATGGCCGTAGTAATAGAGAACAGCCGGGTAAAATAAGTCAATCAATACAGTTTGATAAAGAAACAGCTTCTTATTTGATCGATTTATTGAAGAAAGAATTTGATTTTTAATATGATAAAAGAAGTAATACACGATCCGATATTTCTGTCAGGAAAGTCGGAAAAAGTGACAAAAGAAGATTTGCAGGTGGCGCAGGATTTATTGGATACGCTTATTGCCAATAAAGACGGCTGCGTTGGCATGGCGGCGAATATGATTGGTGTGCGCAAGCGGATTATTGTGTTTGATAACGAAGGTACACATATGACGATGTTTAACCCTGAGATTATCAAAAAATCAGGACCGTATGATACCGAGGAAGGTTGTCTTTCTTTGCTTGGTGGCCCCCGTCCGTGCAAACGCTATCAAACCATCAAAGTTCAATGGCAAACCGCCGAATTCCAAACCCGCATCAAAACCTTCACTGGTTGGCCCGCTCAAATTATTCAACATGAGGTGGATCATTGTGATGGCAAATTGATATGATGCTGTTTATCTAAGATAAGATGTGAAAGATTGGGAGTTTTTAATGTTTAAGAACGTTGAAGAAACTAAAATGATGATTCAAGGCGCATATAGAAAACTAAAAAGTTATTATTACTATAATAAAAACTTCTTGATAATGCGTAAGAAAATCGCGGATTTTGAAGATAATCGCGACACGATGTATGCTACTTTTGAACAACTGGCATTTGCACTGTGTCATCCAGTTAAATCTCGTGGATATTTGAATGATCTAATTAATACGGTAGACTTTTATGTAATACCTAAAAAGTTTGATGCCGAATCGATTACAACGACAAATATTATTGCAAATACAATCTCCCGTGATAAAAAAATGAAGTCTGTCAATTTCTTTATTAACGCGCCCATTGAACTTCACATCTTAGATACATTGTGGACAGTGTTCTTGGCAAAAATGGATAATGATCAAAAAGTTCTGTCTTATAATGTATATGGGAATACCATTAATAAAACTGCGTTGTTTTCAGATGATAATATCGATTTTGAAAGCAGGGTTCTTTTTAACACCTACTTCAATAAGTATTCGAATTGGAGAAATAATGCTTTTGAATCTCTAGAAACACAATATAGGTTTAAAAGAGATTCTGTGTTAATATCTTTAGACATTAAATCCTACTTTTATTCAGTGGCGTTTTCCTTTGATAATTTAGTGGACTATTTTGATGACCATGAGTTATTGAGAAACATACGTTATTTAACTGGCATAATTGAAAAGTCATATGCAGTTTATTATTCTAAAATTTGTCCGTTTAGACGAGATATCAGCTGGATGAAGAAAAAGCATTATCCATTGCCGATAGGACTATTCAGTTCTATGGTGCTTGGAAACATTTATCTTAATGACTTTGATAAACATATTTCGCATATGTCCGGCATGGTTTACTACGGAAGATATGTAGACGATTTACTGATGGTTGTTGACCGAACCGTTTCTAAAGGCGAATCAGCAGCTGATATCTTAGATGATATTTTTGTAAAAACAGGTGTTCTTCAAAAAGAAGGCAATAAGTACAACTTTAGTAATTACAAAGGTTTATCTGTGCAAGGCGACAAAGTAAAATTACTATATATCGATCATACCGAATCCAAAGCAATTATTGATATATATAATGATACAATCAAAATTGTGCCGAGTCAAATGGATCCGCTACCGGATAGCAACATTAGTTTATCTAATTTCGATGAAGTTGCTTATAGTGTGGAGAATTTTACAAAAGAGAAAAAGATTAGAGATATAGGATTTGTTGGTATTGATTCTTTTAAGGTTGGAAGATTTTTTTCGATGTTACCGAGAAAATATGCACAAATTGACATTAATAGCGTTAAAAAAGAGATTGATTTACATATTCTACAAATTGAAAAGTTTTTTACAGGAAGCCAAAGTGTCGAGTTTTATAGTAATTGGCTGAATTACATGTACTTTTTGGTTATCACAGAAAAAAACAAACAACTTCGCTTATTTGTAACGATGTTAAAAAAGCAGATTGCCGAATTAAAGGCCGTTTCTCTTGACAAAAATATGTACAATAGAACTTCGTCTATCAACAAGAAGTCCAAAGATTATCTGCTGATGCACCTTGAAGTTTGCTTACACGTTGCTTTGTGTTTGAACTTTTCGTTAAACCAACGACATTTTCCTAGTATTTTAGATCAAACTCAGAAGTATAAGAATGCCAACATGTTTGACCATAGTTTTGTTACGTTCCCACTGGCGAATTATCTCGACTACGAAGATGGTGTATCTTTTTGTAAGATGTCTTTAGATGATATCGGAGAATATCCCGAAAAGATAGAAGAATCTTTCAAATTTATATGGTCACCTCGGTTTATACACTATGATGAATTGCTTCTCTTGCTATTTTATCATTACCATGCGCGGAATAAAAACAGTAAAAATTACAAATATGAACAAGACGGTTTGGTAAGCAAATTTGCAGTAATCAATCACATAAAGCATATACCATTTAAAATCAAAAGTGAAGAAACTGCCGAAATTGAAGATTATTTGATAAGAACAATTAATATTCCCTCTAACAGTATTCAAGTTCCTTTTAAGGTGAACATCGCTGTGGGCAGTTTGAATATCAGTTTTGAAAAATGTATAAATGCATGTATAAACCGCTGGGCAAATGTTACGTTACCTGAAAAAGAATTATTTTTCAATATATTGCGTGAATCATATAAATATCTACCAAAAGATAAAAACGAAACAATGTTTTTGGTACTTCCTGAGCTTTGTTTTCCAATATATTGGATTTACGATTTGATTAGATTTGCTAAACGTTCTAAGATTGGCATAATTACAGGAATGCAATACTTAGCCGATGATAAAGATAGACGGTATAACTATATTTCAACAATTTTGCCGTTTACTACGGGGAAAAGAAAATACAACAATGCTTTTCTTTACATAAGGGATAAGAATGATTATTCACCAATTGAGTTTGAAGAACTGGCTAAGAACGGATTGTATTGTCAAAATCGCGACATAGCAGAGTATCAAATATTTAATTGGAAAGGCATTCGTTTGTCTCCGATGGTTTGTTATGAACTGACAGATGTTATGGCACGAGCATTACTTAAGGGGAAGTGTGATTTTGTTGCTGCACCTGTTTTTAATCCAGATACAACATACTTTTCAAATATTATTGACTCTACTGCTCGTGATTTGCATGCTTTTGTTATTCAGTCTAACACATCGTATTACGGTGATTCTCGTGTTACCGGTCCTTACGATAGAGATAGCAAAGATATTTTCAAAATCAAAGGCGGAGATAATGATCATGTGGTGATAGGAACTATAAATTTCAAAAAATTCAAAACGTTCCAATTAAACTATTATGATGATTTCCAAAAAAGACTTTCGATTATAAAAAAAGAGCATGTTAAAAAGAAACCCAACTATCCTTGCAAAGATAAATCAAAGCCAAATTTAAAGCCGTTATCCGCCAGGTTTAAAGTCAAGAAATAATTTTAATTTTCTCTGGACTTCTGGCAACCTTTATGGTATGTTGTTGTACTGCAAGTGAAGTGCTGATATGGAACGAACAACATTGAGAAAATGAAGGAAAACGAGTTGTTCAATACTAAAATAACCATGGCGATGTAATATTAATAATCCGAGGAGGAAGCAATATGACCGAAACTATTTATAAACAAATGCGCAAGGAGTGTAATTTAACGAGAGATGAGGTTTGTGATAGGGCATCGGAAATGAATAATCCTATTCAACCTGAACGCCTGGAAAGAATTGAAAATGCTAAGTTTCCAATTGCTCCAGATGAAGTTATGTTGCTTGCTGAAATATATGGCGAGCCTACCTTATGCAATCACTATTGTTCTAAGGAATGTCCGATTGGCGAAAAATATGTTCCTGAAATAAAGGTTAAGGATTTGGCTCAAATCGTTTTAGAAATGCTTTCATCTTTAAATTCAATGAAGAAGAACCAGGAACGCTTAATTGAAATAACTGCAGATGGAATTATAGAAGACGATGAAATAAGAGATTTTGTTCAAATTCAAAAAGAACTTGAGCATATTTCAATTACAGTAGAAACTTTGCAGTTATGGGTGGAAGAAATGATTGCAGATAATAAAATAGATATTGAAAAATACAATAAAATAAAAGAAGAAGTATAAATTATAGTGCCATGGCTTAGGTCATGGCACTATTTTTGTCTTTTTAGGTGCTTTTTTGCAGTTTGTGTGAAAAATCATAGTGTTATATTGCACTTGTTGTTATTCATTTATTGTCATCGATTAGTTATCATATAACCATAGAGAAAAACAAAGGAGAAATGCCGATGACACCAAAGCAAAAGGTTTTGTCTATAAGATTAGCAGAGCTGATTATAAAAAATCATACCTTTGCTAAGAGTATAGGATTAGAAGTAAAAAATAAGTTCGAGAAAAAGTCAAAGGAGGAAAATTGATGGCTGTTAGAAAAACGAGAAGCGACTGTAGAGTTGGAACTTTTGAAAAGACTAGAGGACTTCCCGCAGGTTCTTTAAGAAATCCAAATGGCAGGGATGCACGCAGTGACAAGAAAATTGGCACATTGCGAAAAGATTATAAAAAGAAATAATGGATCAATATAAGGAGGTGATTTAAATGTCAAGGGTTAAGATTATTTTTGATGGTTAATATGTTTTGATGCCGACTAAGAAACTGAAGATCATGCACTTTATTTAAACTCGTGCAGTAGATAAGGTGCGGAAATTTTACACATGTCTAATCCGGGAGATTATGATTATGATGAAGAAACATATGAAGATCCTGATTATGAGATTATAGAAATTGATGAATAATAAGGAGAGAAAACAAATGAAGAAAGAAGTTATAAAAACCAATGATGCGAAACACAGTTTAGAAGTAGGTATGGAATATGCATACCATCAAGCAATAATTGCTCTTAAAGAGTTACATGAGTATGGCTCGGAAACTGTACAAACACTTGTTGATTTAGTTTATTTAAGCTTTGGTTATGAGCAGTATTCTCAAGACGATAGCGAAAACATTGATGCGAGAAGAGAATTCGCAGATGATTATACAGACCGTTTACTTGCTCAAGAAAATGTGTTCGTTGATATGTATGGTCAAGCAGGTTTTGGTTTTCTTGTAAAAGCTGTTTTGTGTTTTGGTGGCTTTAATGCAGAAGAAATAATGCGCGAATATGAATAAGAAAGAATTGTGAATTAGTTTCTAATTATTTTCAAGCATATTTCCACCCAAGTGCCCTAGAGGTGCCGGGTAATGATTAAAATGAAACCCATCGGGGGCCTTTAGTGTTTGGCCTTCGATGGGTTGGTATTTTTTTGGTATGTTTTTGTGTCAGTGTGTGTAAATTCATTATTTATGAGGGTTCACGAGGCTAGAAGCGCCTTTATCGTTTGGAAAAAAAGAATGAGGACAAACCCTTAGGTCTGTCCTCTTGTTTTGGTGCGAGTGATGGGACTTGAACCCATACGTCAAAGACACACGCCCCTCAAACGTGCCTGTCTGCCTGTTCCAGCACACTCGCATTTACTTATTGCGCCTAAGTATTATATCAAAACTGTTTTACAATGTCAATAACAAATTTAAAAAATTTATTTTTATTTGCTTTTTATAAAATTTTAAGCATATTTTATTTACAAAAATTACTGTTTCGTGTATAATTTCATTGAATATCTTTACCTTACGGAGGGGTTAATATGAAAATTATTGAAGGTTTACAATCGGGCGCCGTTTTACAGCGTGATGAACGCCATTTTTGCCGTGTTCGCTTTAGAGCAGAGTTTAAAGGCGAGCCAAAATCCAGCATGGGCAAGCTAACCCATTTAAAAGATGATTTATGGGAATTTTCCGGTCTTTTTATAGGCGGACCCTATGATGTTACAATTTCTGACGATGAGAGTTCTCAAACCTTTACCGAGTTATATGTAGGCGATGTTTGGATACTTGCAGGTCAATCTAATATGGAAGGTATGGGCAGAAACACAGCCGAGCAATTTACTGATGCCGCCAACCCCAACCCAATCGTGCGCTCTTACCGCCACGATAAAAAATGGGTTCCTGCCGTTCCGGTTCTTCACCCTTTGAGCCTTTCAGACGATCCATATATTAAAAACTTTTGGGATACTGCAGTTGAAACCTGCACAGTAGAGGTTTCTGACAGACCAATGATGTTCTACCGTGGTGTTGGCCCCGGTCTTTATATGGGACGCAGAATGCTTGAGCTCACCGATGTGCCACAGGGACTTGTTCCTTGCGCTGTAGGCGGTACACCAATTGAAAAGTGGGTGCCTTCGGGTGAGGATAACTTCTACTATGCTGCTCTCAGAACCATGCACCGTGCCGGTGGCAATTTCCGTGGCATGTTCTGGTGTCAGGGTGAGGGTAATCCAAATTGGGAGGTTTATCCCGCACAGCTACAAAGCATCAGAGACGGTATTTGCAAAGAGTTCGGCCTTGCAGAGCTTCCTACCGTAGTAGGTCAAAGCGGTCATTTCAAAGCCCCAACCGCATATACAACCGAATCTCAGTATGTTTGGAGCCGTTTTAGAGAAATGCAGAGAAAATTGCCACAGACTCTTGATAAGGTTATCACCGTTGCTTGTAACGATTTAGGTCTTGACGACCTTATTCATGTAAGCAGTACGGGTCATAAAACCTTTGGTCGCAGAATGGCAGACGCTATGGATCACCTTGTAACAGGCGCCGGTTACGATGAACCTTCGATTGGCGAAATCACCGCATTTAAAGACCCCTGCGTACCTGATTTTTACAATATAAAGATAAGAATAGATAACGCTAACGGCGACCTTTGTGCAAACGGCGTTCCAAGCGGTTTTGCATTTAAACACCCCGATGATGAAACACCAACCGATGCACGCATCAGTTGTTTAACACTTCGCAGGAACGAGGTTATTATTCGTACCGAATTGTCGCTTGAAGAGCTTAAAAAACTAGAGCTTTGGTACGATTTCGGTCATCGCAGTTACTGCAACATAACAGACGGTAGCGGCAGGGCAATTTTATCTACCGGACCTGTTAGTCTTGCTAACCTTAAATAAACCTTTTAAAAGGATACTATATGCAAAAATTAAAAAAAGCCGAGGTTTTGGCCCCTGCAGGTAATATGGAAATGCTTGTCGCCGCTGTTCGCAGCGGCGCAGATGCTATTTACCTTGGTGCAGAAAGCTTTTCGGCACGCAGAAACGCACAAAATTTTTCGCTGGCTCAACTAGAAGAAGCCATTAAATACTGTCATATACGAGCGGTACGTGTTTATCTTGCTTTAAATATTCTTATTAAAGATTTCGAGCTTGAAGACGCTTTCCGTTTGGCTTTGTGCGCCTATAATATGGGGATTGACGGTATAATTGTTCAGGATTTAGGGCTGGCCAGAATTTTACACGAAAAAATACCCAAATTAAAGTTACACGCATCTACCCAAATGTCAATACATTCGCCGGCGGCGCTTAAAACGCTTAAAGAATTAGGTTTTTACCAGGTTGTAGCGGGTAGAGAAATGTCTAAAAAAGAGCTTATTGCGCTTTGTGAAGAGGCCCGAAAGCTTGATATGGTAGTAGAGGTTTTTGTGCACGGTGCGCTTTGTATGAGCGTTTCGGGACAATGCCAGCTTTCGGCGTTTTTAGGTTCACGTAGCGGCAACCGTGGTCTTTGTGCAGGACCTTGCAGATTACCTTTTTCTGTAGAAAACGGCACAGGCTACGATTTAAGTCTTAAGGATTTATCACTTTTAGAGTATATAAACGAGCTTTGCGAAATGGGTGTTGGCTCTTTTAAAATTGAGGGCAGAATGAAACGCCCCGAGTATGTTGCCGCTGCTACTGCCGCCTGCAGAAAGGCGGTTGACACAGGTTTTGTTGATGAAGCGCTTGCGCTCACCCTTAAAAATGTATTTTCACGCTCCGGCTTTACTGCGGGATATTATACCGCAAGGCTTGGCAAAGAAATGTTTGGCATTCGCACAAAAGAGGATGTTATGTTGGCAGATACTGCTTTTCCTACTCTGCACGAAATTTACCGTAACGAGCGCCAGAGTGTGCCTATAAGCATAAAGGCAGAAATTTTAAAGGATAAACCAATTTCGCTTACGCTTGTGGATAACGATGGTAACTCAGTAACCGCTTTTGGTGAATTGCCGCAAATAGCGCAAAACAAACCCCTTACTTATGAAAATGCGCTTAAAAACCTTAGTAAATTTGGTGGCACGCCTTATTTTGATATTGGCGGCGGATTACAGCTTGACGATGGTCTTTTTGTGCCGGCGGGCGAGCTTAATGCTTTGCGCCGCAGTGCTTGCGAGCTTTTAGATTGTGAGCGTGCTAAAATTAATCACACACCAACGCAAGCCGAATATACAACTGTAAAAAACACAAAAAATTCAAATAAACCTCTTAAATTTGTTGCAAGATTTGAAAACGCCGAGCAGATACCACAAGATATTTCCCAGCTTTCGGCAATTGTTTTGCCAATAGAAGAAAATCCTGACATTGCAAGCAGATATTCATTGCCTTTTATTGTGGATATTCCACGTGCTATAAGTGACGAAAATGCGCTTTTAAACCGTCTTAAATTGTTTAAAGAAAAAGGCTTTGTTGCCGCCGCTTGCGGAAACATTTCTGCTGTTGAAATAGCCAAAAAAGCGGGGATTGCACCGATTGGTGATACGGGACTTAACATTGCCAACACAGAAGCTTTAAAAACAGCACAAGGCTTTGGTATAAAATCGGCAATAGTTTCTGCCGAGCTAACGCTTGACGAAATAAAAAATCTACAATCTGACCTTAAAATCGGCATTGTGGCTTACGGTAATTTACCGCTTATGCTTTTTAGAAATTGCCCCATTAAAAACGGCAAAAATTGTAAGGAATGTGACAAAAACGGTGTTATTACCGACCGTTTGGGTGTAGATTTTCCAATTAAATGCCGTGGCGGATATAGCGAAATGTTAAACTCTGTTCCAATCTGGCTTGCCGACCGTAAGTCAGAACTTAAAAATATAGATTTTGCCCTACTTTATTTTACAAAAGAACCGCAAAACAGGGTGCAAGAAGTTTTAAACGCTTATAAAAACGGCAGCCAGCCTGATGTTAAGCACACCAGAGGACTTTATTACAGAGGAACAATATAAATATTTTAAACTTTAAGGGGATTTTGAAATGAAAAAGCTTTTAGCAATTATTTTAACCTTGGTAATGATTTTTAGCGCACTGCCTTTTACGGCATTTGCACAAGAGGAAGCACCACAAAACACAGCGCAAAATTTTGACCTTTCTTCTACCGAAGTGGCACTTACGGGCGAGACTTCTGTAGGTACTATGTTGGCAAACGAGCTTGAAACCTTAACCGAACAAACAGACGGCACTGGTAATGTTATTTACGAGGTCGAAGTTGAGCTTAACAGCGCTTATGTTGAGCTTTCTACCGCCGTTTCTGCTACCTTGTTTGTAGGTATTTATACCGAAGATTGTGCAACGCTTATTACCAGCGGATATGTAGAAGTTACCCCGCAGGATGAATACACCTTTGTAACGCTTGAAAAAAATGCGCCAGAATATTTTTATGTTAAAGCATATCTTGTAGATACAGAGGATTTTTCACCCGTATCATCTGTGTATAATAACCCCATGTATACACAAGAAATGCAGGAATTTTTAAGCAAAACAACCGATGATTTTGAAGAAGAAAAGGTTGTAAATTTTGATGACGATAAAACTAATAACTTTGCCGTTTTTTCGGATGAGGTTTTAATTTTAGAAGAACAAACCGAAACAAATAAAATAACCTTTGCCGATGCGGTTTCGCAGATATACATATTAGAAAACATTGATGAAACTGTTTTTTCTTTAAATGTTGGCGATACTTTTTCGGGCAATTATAACAATGAGCTGTTTATTATAACGGTTGGTGAAATTTCAATAGACGGCACAACTGCAACTATTTTAGGCGCCGAGGCTGAGCTTGAAGAGGTTTTTGATTACGTTAAAATGGACGGTAGCACAGGTATTACCGAAGACAGTGTAGACGAAAACTCTTGCGGTGAGGGTATAACCTTTGAAGGCTATGAGCAACCCGCAACCTACGGTTTAAGAGGGTTTGATTTTGATGCCTCTTTAGTCTTAGATGCAAAATTTAAAATTGATTTATGGAAAAAAGGACCCGACAACAAAAACGTTTCTGTAAAAGGTAATTTTAATATAAAATTTGTTTTTTCACCTAAAGTTTATATTTCTACAAAATATAAATATCTTGAACTTAAGTTTGATTATAATTTATCCGGCGGCATTTCGGTTACAGGAAAATTTGAACACGAAACCCCAATTGCCTTTTTTACCTTTGGCTTGCCGGGTATTAAGGCAGAAATAACCCCTAAATTTGTTTTTTCTGCAAGCGGTAGTGTAGGCGTTACAGGCACTTTGCTTAAAGGCACGTTGGGTTACGGCTGGTATTCTGATGTTGGTGGTGTAAACCTTTGCTCTACACCTAAAATAGAGGCTGAAATAAAAGCAGAAGTTACTATATTTTTAGGGCTTAAGGTTAAGCCCGAGGTTAAAGTGTTAGAAGGGTTTATTGCAGATGCAAGTATTGAAGCTAATTTAGTGGTAGAGGCTAAAGCCGCCCTTAAAGGCAATACTTCAGACATGATTAGTACTTCAAAAAAACACGATTGTGCAGTTTGTATTGAGGGCGAAATTTACGGAAAATTTGATTTATCAATAGAAGGCAAATTGCTTAAAAACAAAAAATGGAAATTAGATTGGCAAATTGCCGAAATTAAAATAAAAATTACAGATTTTTATTGGTCGATGGATTATGGTGAATTCCGTTTAACCACCTGCCCGCATTTAAGCTATAAATTAGATGTTGTAGTATCTGACAAAACAGGCAAAGCTATAAAAAATGCCACCGTATTGATAAATGGTGACAGTTACACTACAACTGATAACGGTAAAATTTCAACCTATTTGCCAAACGGTAAATACACTATTACTGTTTCTAAAACCGATTTTCCTACTATAGAAAAATCGGTAACTATAAAAGATGATTCTAAAACGGTTAATATAAGTTTATCTGATTCAAATCAAGGCTCCGATAATGATGAATTGAATTCTGCTTCAAACTTTAAACCAATTAGTTTGGGCAACGGCCACAGCGCCGCTATTACTAAAAACGGCGACCTTTATTTGTGGGGAGCAAATTCCTATGGTCAACTCGGTGACGATACTACTGCCTCTCGTAAAACCCCTAAATATATTATGGGTAATGTGGCATCTGTTAGTTTAGGCACCTTCCACAGCGCCGCTATTACCACAAATGGTGACCTGTATTTGTGGGGATATAATAAATATGGTCAACTCGGCGACGGTACTACTACCAATAGCTCAACCCCTAAATATATTATGAGTAATGTGGCATCGGTTAGTTTAGGCGACTACCACAGCGCCGCTATTACTAAAAATGGTGACCTTTATACTTGGGGACGTAATGCCTCTGGACAACTCGATGACGGTACTACTACCAATAGCTCAACCCCTAAATATATTATGAGTAATGTAGCATCGGTTAGTTTAGGCTACGACTACAGCGCCGCTATTACTAAAAATGGTGACCTGTATTTGTGGGGATATAATTACCATGGTCAACTCGGTGACGGGACTACTACCGATAGTTTAACCCCTAAATATATTATGAGTAATGTGGCATCTGTTAGTTTAGGCTACCAGCACAGCGCCGCTATTACTAAAAATGGTGACCTGTATTTGTGGGGAAGAAATTCGGATGGTCAACTCGGTGACGGTACTACTACCAAAAGTTTAACCCCTAAATATATTATGAGTAATGTGGCATCGGTTAGTTTAGGCGACTACCACAGCGCCGCTATTACTAAAAACGGCGACCTTTATTTGTGGGGATATAATTACTATGGTCGACTTGGTGATGGAACTTCTACCAATAGATATACACCGCAACAAATAACACTTCCATCTGAAATATCGGTTGTTAATATGGCTAATATGCTTTTAAATGCAACCGCAACAGAAACTAACGAAGGTTTAACAACAAGCTGTTTTGAAAACCTTGCGCCTAACACTATTTATAATTTTTACATTATGAAAAACCGTTCAAGCGAAGAGGCATTAAACGGCGAAAACCTGCTTTATGTAAACCAAGCGGTGACCGATGAAAACGGTGTTGTTTCTTTTGAATATGCAAACGGCACCGATTTTGATACCGCAGAAAAATTTGTTGTTAAATTTAAAAACGCCCTGCCCGATAACACAATTTCGGATATAGTGGTAACTGCAAATGCACAAACGCTATTTGTAAATGTTGCAACCGAAAATTTGTTAAACGGAAATTATAAAAATATAACCGCAAAGCTTACTATAAACGGCGAAACACACGAAATTACAAATTATAACATCCGTGAAAATATTTTAGTTTTTACCTGTGATGTTTCAAACGAAATTGAAGAAAATTCAATAGTTTCGGTACAGCTGTTTGCAGATTATAAAAACGCCACCTACGAATGCAAGGAAAACCATTTAGCAATTATGGATTCTCGCAACGATGTTAATGCCGACGGTTCGGTAAATTCTATAGATTTAATATTGCTTAAAAAAGGATTGTTTAAAGAAACATTTTCTAATAACGAAACCTTTGACCCGAATGCCGACGGTGAAATTAACATTGTAGACCTTATAAGATTACAAAAATACCTTTTAAACAATTAATTTAATACGTTTTTTCATAAACAACAAAGCCTTACTCATTTTCGAGTAAGGCTTTAGTTTATAGGACAATCCGGAGGCTTGTCCCTACAAATAAAATTTAAAAATATTGATGAATTTTATCTACCTATTTTTTCAAGTCTTTTTAGCGGGTATCTTAAAAGAGCCATTACGATAATTGCAATTACTGTGTTTGGCAGCATATATAATGAATTATAAACTATTGAATAAAGCACAGGGTTGCCAATCTGCGTTCCTGCTATATCTGTAGGTACAGTAATGGCATAAAGGGTTACACCGCTTATAAAATGTATTAAAAAACGTGCCAGACAGCCTGTAAGCGCCGAAAGCTCTATACCCCATTGTTTACCCTTGAACACGCCTGCAACGCCTACAGCGGCGTATGCTAGCACATAATCAAGCAGTACCGAGGGTAATCCCCAACCAATTCCGCCGCCTATTATGCACTTTAAAAGACCAAAAACCGCACCGCTGGCAACGCCAAAAATCGCACCATTACGGTAAGCTAATATAAGCAACGGTATCATAACAAGGTCAATATCCCCACCAAAAGCGGGTCCCGGAATCTCAAACGGCATTAATGCCAATGACAATGCAATTAGTATTGCACATTCGCAAATTTTGTAGAGTGATTTCTTTTTCATTTTTTTCTCCCTTTTTTTAACATATTTGCAATACCTAAGGGTTACAGAATTAAATGCTGCAGTCATAAAAAACTGTTTGCTGCGTTAAGAAAACAGAAAAGCCACAGGCAATTTACCTGTGGCAATACTTTTTCGTATTTCCCTACGGCGGCATTATCCGCATCAGGTTAAAGGTCGAAGTCATAGTAAAACGGACTTCCTCTCAGCCTGAGTTTCATCAAGCTCCCTATTGCAAAAAAATTATAGCATTTATACCTTTTTTTGTCAATATTTTTTAAAAAATATTTATTTCAAAATCAAAAATAGAAAGCTTTCCGTTCTCGTATTCTACTGCATTTCGGTACTCGCCAAAGCCTATAAGTCTTATATTTTCATACGCTTTAAAGCTGCCCAAAACCGCTATAAGAACGCAGGTAATTACTATACTTGTTACATAAAAAGATTTAAAAAACAATTTGAAATTTTTGTTCATTTTCTCATTCCTTTATGGTTTTTAAAAGGGTTACAAGCGCATCACCAACAAGGGTTGCAGAATAGCTTGCCTCCTCTAAAGTATTAGCATCTGTTCCAAATTCCAAAAGCAAAGAACCGGTTGTTAAGCTTTCGTTATAATTTTTTGGCATAAGCATTAAAGGGCGTGCTAAAGTGGGATATTTTTCTTCCATGGTTTGTTGCAATTTTACCGCTAATTTTAAATTTTCTTTCCAGTTTGGAAAATTAGTAACTGTGCCACTTTGGCTACCCATTACAAGCATTACCTGAGCGGCTTTTTTACCGTTAATTTCGGTCGTAAGCTTTACTTTATCACTTTCACCCGAAGACACCGCATCTCTATGCAAATCAAGCACTATTTTTATGCTTGGGTATTTATCAATATAACTGCAAATAGTTTTTGCCGCACGTGAATAACTACCCGTATAATTTGGATAATCATGCTGAGTAGTATCATGTATAGTTTTAATGCCTGCACTGTTTAATTTTTCGGCTACAATATCGCCTATTTTAGCCATATTTTTACTGTTATCGGTAGAGCGAGACGCAAAATCTTCTGTGTAATATCCCGTATCCTCTGTCATATAGGTTTCGGTGGTGTGCGTGTGCATAATAAGCACCTGCGGTTCTTCTGTTTGCTTTAATTTAAAATTAAGCTGTGATTCGAGCAAATTTTTTACATTTATCTCTAAATCTGTACTGTTTTTTATATAAACCTTGTTGTAAGAAACACCCGCATTATAAGGCGATATATACTTGTTTATAATCTTACCCTTTACCGCTGTAGCAGATACCGTTTTAGACTCTGCAGAAGTATTATTTTGAGAAGTATTTTCCTCTGCTTTTTCGGGTTGAGAAGCGGTTTCTGGCTTTGTTTCAGCCTGTATTTTTTCTTCGGTTTTCTCTGTTTCTTCAATGGTATCTTTTTTCAAAAAAGTGGTAGAATTTTGTATTTCATTTTCTGATTTTATGAATTTTCCGGCGTTATAAAAAAGCACCGAAAAACAAATTATAAAAATTAAAAAAAGTCTTATTATACCTGTATTTTGCATAGTTTCATCCCCTGTGAAATACTATGCATAGGTTTACCTTTTTATACCAGTTGTAACACTATTTGGGGTTCAATTTCAGGTTGAATTGAAACATTTATTGCGTTGGCTAAAATTTCGCTTATTCTGTGTATTAAAAGGTCTGCGTCTTTCGGCGTTACAATTAAATCTGTTTCAAATTTTGCCTTTTTGCCCGAAATTTCTTCTGAAAGCGTCATAGCATCCACAACAGTCGGCACACCTACCGCAATTACGGGAACCCCCAAAGAATTATAGCTTAATTCTTTTCTTGAATTTTTAATGCCTGAACCGGGCGAAATTCCCGAATTACAAAGCTGAATGGACCTAAAAATTCTGTTTATACTTGTGCAAGATAAAGCATCTATTACAATTACGGCATCGGGCAAAACGGTTTTTACTGTTCCTTTTACTGCATCGGTGGCTTCAATGCCCGTTTTTCCTAAAACATTTGGCACCGTAACCGATACACTTTTTATTCCCGCAAGCCCTATTTTTTCTGCAAATTGTTTTGTAATATGCCTTGTTGCAAGTATTTTTTCGGCTGTAACAGGACCTATAGAATCGCAGGTAATTTCTCGGTTTCCAAGCCCTACTACCAATATTTTTTCAAAATCGTTTGGTAAAAGGGTTAAAATTGCCCTTTTTATTTCCTTTTCTATTTCCTTATAATCGCTTATTTTTTCAACACTTGGAAATTCTATTGATATATATTTTCCGCACGGTTTGCCGTATTTTTCAGCGTCTTTTTCTTCTTCTATTTTTATTTCTGTTACCGTAACTTCTTTATTTTTTCTAATTAATAATTTTTCTTTTTCGTTTTCAAAAATTTCTAATGCTAAGTCGGTTCTTTTTATCATTTTTTACCCGCTCTTTTTTGTCTCTAAATTTATTTTATTAAATTATTAACCATAATTTATAATTTATGCAATTTTATTGCTTAAAATTGTTGAAAACTTTTTGTTTTTATGTTATACTATCTTAGATTATTATTAATATTATATTATATATAAAAGGGTGGTTTACATAATGCCAATAAACTCTTTGGATGATATTTGGTTTGCAATTTGTGAAGAATGCAAAAACACAATATCCGAAGTTGCTTTTAATTGTTTTTTGAAAGATTTAAAACCTGTTTCGCTTGATGCGGGCGAATTGATTGTTTCAATTAATAACGAATACATGCGTGGGGTTGTAGAACAAAATTATTCAGACGTGCTTAAAAATGCCGCAAAAGCTGTTATGGGTATTGATGTTGCCGTTAGAATAATTTTTGAAGACGATGAAGAAAAAATTATAAAAGCCGAACAGTTTAGTGATGGTCTTTCTTTTGAAGATTTCTTCACCTTTGAAAATTTTATTGTTGGCTCTACAAACCGTTTTGCACACGCCGCATCTCTTGCAGTTGCTGATAATCCAAATATAATTTACAATCCGCTCATTATATACGGTCCATCAGGCGTTGGTAAAACACACCTTATGCTTGCGGTTAAAAATCACATAAAGAAAAAATTTCCTTTCAAGAAAATAGAATACATTCGTGGTGAGGAATTTACTAACCAGCTTATTACTGCTTTGCAGGATGGTAAATTAGGTCTTGGCACTATTGATGATTTTAGAAACAAATACCGCAATGTTGATGTTTTGCTTATAGACGATATTCATTTTATCGCAGGTAAAGAACAGACTCAGGAAGAATTCTTTAACACCTTTAATGCATTACTTCAAAAGAATAAGCAGATAGTTGTTACTCTTGACCGTCCGCCTAAAGAGGTTAAAACTTTTGACGATAGAATACGTTCTCGCCTTGAAAGCGGTCTTTATGCTGACATTACTGTTCCTGATTTTGAAACCAGAGTTGGTATTATAATTAAAAAAGCAGAGCAAATGGGATTTGATATTAGCGATAATCTTGCTTTCTTTATTGCAGAGCATATTAAGTTTAATACCCGTCAGCTTGAGGGCGTTGTTAAAAAGCTTCAGGCATTAGTAACCATTCAAAATAAAACACCTACAATTTCTATTGTTCAAGGTTTTATAAAGGATGTTATAAGCGATACTCAACCCGAACCTATTAAAATAGAAAAAATTATTTCAGAGGTTGCAAAAACATATAACGTTTCTGAAACCGATATTCTTTCTAACAGAAGAACAGCATCACTTGCGCTTGCTCGCCAGGTTGCAATGTTTATAGCCCGTGAAACTACAGACCTTTCATACAAGGCTATAGGCGAAAGCTTTGGTAAAGATCATTCTACTGTTCTTCACAACTGTAATAAAATAGAAGAATTTTTACAGGACAAGCCTTTCCAAAAAGAACTTGTTGAAGATATTATTAAAAATCTGCAAAGTAACAACGAAAACGGGTTTTAGTTATCCACACTATCAACGTTAATTAAACGCATAGTTATTAATTTGTATGTTTATAACTTTTTTGCCTTAAACTTATAAAATTTTTATACAAATTATTATAAACATCGAAAATGCTTTTTCTATGCGGGCTGGATGTACTTATCCACCGTTTTAACCGTACTTATTATTACTGTTATATTTAAATTTCTTTTAGGAGGAAAAAATAATGATTTTTTCTGTTGAACGTGCAAAACTTTTAGAGGCTGTTTCTCATCTTCAAAGAGCAGTTGGAACTAAAACTTCTATGCCTGTATTAGAAGGTATTTTAATTTCTGCAGAACAGGGTAAAATAACCCTTATTTCTTATAATCTTGAAATGGGTATGAAAAAAGAAATATATGCTAAATGTGATGAAGAGGGCGATATTGTTATTAACGCACGTCTTCTTGCTGATATTTTAAGAAGAATGAACGGTTTGCAGGTAGAAATTAGTGCAGACAGTAAGCTTAATTGCAATATTAAAAGTGGTGAAGCTACTTTTGATATTATGGGAATGGCTGCAACTGATTTTCCTGAAATGCCTACTGTTTCTGACGGTAATCTTTTTTCTGTTGAAGGCAAGCTTTTATCTAATATGGTTAAAAGCACATTTTTTGCTACCGCTCAAAATGAGGGTGCAAAACCAATTTTAACAGGTATAAATATTTCTGTTTCTAATTCAGTTTTGCAGTTGGTTGCTATTGACGGTTACAGACTAGCGATAAGAAAAGAAAAAATCAATTGCGAAAAAGAGCTTTCTTTTACCGTTTCTGGTAAGGCTATAGGCGAAGCTGTAAAGCTTATAGACGAAGAAACAGAAAATATAGATATTTTTGTAGGGGAAAGACTTATAAGTTTTAATATAAGCGGTTACAGCTTTATTTCAAGACTTATAGAGGGTGAATTTGTAAATTACAAAAAAACCTTGCCTGCTGAATATAAACAAAGAGTTGTTATTAATACAAGAGAGCTTATAAACACAATTGAACGTGTATCTTTACTTATTAGTGAATCTTTTTCAACCCCTGTTCGTTGTTATTTTAATGAGCTTAATGTTGTTTTCACCTGTGCTACCACTATGGGTAGAGCAACCGAAACCTTTAATACAAAGCTTGAGGGTGAAAGCTTTGAAATTGGTCTTAACAGCCGTTATTTGTTAGAGGCTTTAAAGGCGTGTGAGGCTGAAAATATTCAAATTCTTTTCAACGGACCAAATGCGGGTGTTGTAATTGACCCAATAGAGGGCGAAGAATTTAAATATATGATTATGCCTATGAGGTTGAAATAATGCAGTTTAAAGAAATTAATATAAAAGAAGAATTTATTCGTTTAGATTCTGCTATGAAATTAGCCGATATGGTTGTTACCGGCGGTCATGCTAAAATTGTTATTCAAGACGGTGAAGTTAAAGTAAACGGCGAAGTTTGCACAATGCGTGGTAAAAAGTTACGCACAGGTGATAAGGTAGAATTTGAAAATAACGGATTTGTTATAGTATGAAGGTAGTTAATATTGCCTGCAAAAATTTTAGAAATATAGAAAACGAAATACTTTCACCTAGTGACAATATGAATGTTATTTGCGGTGAAAATGCACAGGGTAAAACTAATTTTTTAGAAGCAATATGGCTTTTTACGGGTGCTAAAAGTTTTCGTGGTTCTAAAGATAATGAATTTTTAAAATTTGGTTGTGAAAAGGCAGTTTTAAATTTAGATTTTATTGCTGAGGGTATAGAAAAACAAGCACAAATAGAAATAAAAGAAAAAAGAGTAGCTACTCTTAATGAAAATAAATTAAAATCAGCTGCACTTTTAGCGGGTAATTTTAATGCAATTATTTTTTCACCAACAGATTTAAGGCTTGTTACTGACGGACCTTCTGCCAGAAGAAAATTTTTAGATACTGCAATAGGTCAAATTTATCCCTCTTATATAGAAGTTTTAAAAAAGTATATGAGAGCTGTAACACAAAGAAACAAAATTATAAAAGATTATAAATATGATTCTTCGCTTTGTGTTATGCTTGATGTTTTTGAAGAAGAAATAGCCGTTAATGGTGAGAAAATAATTAATTTTAGGAAAAATTATGTGGAAAAAATTAATGTTTTCTTATCAGATATATATTCAGGTATTTCAAACGGAAAAGAATTTCTTGATACTTCTTATTTATGCAATTGCGAAAATAACTTAAGAAAAGTTTTAGAAGAATCACGTAAAGAGGATATGTTTACAGGTGTTACATCTAAAGGTCCTCACCGTGATGATTTAGAATTTAAAATTAATGGATTTACTGCCAGAAGTTTTGGTTCGCAAGGTCAAAAAAGAAGTGTTGCATTGTCTTTAAAGCTTGCTGAGGCAGAGGTTATTAAGAAAAATGTCGGCGAAAGTCCCATCTTCCTTCTGGATGATGTTATGAGTGAGCTAGACCCTGAAAGACAAAATTTTGTACTTAATCATATTGAGGGTATGCAAGCCTTTATAACCTGCTGTGATGAATCTAATATTAAAAATTTAAAGGCAGGTAAGGTATTTAGAATAAAGGAAGGCTGTGTTTACTAATGTATATACATTTAGGTCAAGAAAAGGTTATTAATTCAAATGATGTAATAGGAATTTTTGATCTTGAAAATACTACAATTTCAAAAAACACACGCATTTTTTTAAATAAGGCAGAAAAAAACGGTGAGGTTGTAAATGTTTCTTACGAATTACCTAAATCTTTTACGGTTTGTGCCGAAAAAGATAAAAAACAAACTGTTTTTATTTCTCAAATTTCTTCTTCAACGCTTAATAAGCGTTCAATATATAGTGGATATAATAATTTTTCAAAATTTAAAGATTAACTTTAAAAATTTTATTATAAACACATAAAATAAATTTGCCTTATGGCATGAAAGGATTGTTATTTTAATGAATAACGAAATTGTAACCCCTGTAACTGAAAATTATGATGAAAATTCCATACAGGTTTTAGAGGGGTTAGAAGCGGTAAGAAAAAGACCCGGTATGTATATCGGTTCTACAGGTGAGAGAGGTTTGCACCATCTTGTGTATGAGATTGTGGATAACTCTATTGACGAGGCGTTAGCAGGATATTGTGACAAAATAAGTGTTGATATTCTTGATGATGGTATTATAAAGGTTTCTGATAACGGTCGTGGTATACCTGTAGGTATTAACCCGCAAAAAGGTATTCCTACTGTTACTGTTGTATTTACTATTTTGCATGCCGGCGGTAAATTCGGCGGTGGCGGATATAAAGTATCGGGTGGTTTGCACGGTGTTGGTGCTTCGGTTGTTAATGCTTTATCTTCTTGGTTAGAGGTGGAGGTTAAAGACGGTACCCATATTTATCGCCAAAGATATGAAAAGGGTAACATTGTTACCGATTTAGAGGTAATTGGTGATACTAAAGAAACCGGTACTACTGTTACATTTAAGCCGGATCCAAGTATCTTTACTGATACTACCCGTTACGATTATGATACCCTGCTTAAAAGACTTCGTGAACAAGCTTTTCTTAATGCAGGTATACGAATTGTTTTAAAAGATTGCAGAAGCGATGCTGATGTAGCTGATAGAACAGATGATTTTAAATACGATGGTGGTATTAAATCATACGTTGAATTTATACTAGAGGGAATAAAGAAAGATAAAATTAATAAAGATGTTATTTATTTTTCAGATACATCGGGTGATGAATCTGCAGAAATAGCACTTATTTGGTCTACCTCTTATGATACTAAGGTAATGTCTTTTGCTAATACCCTTTATACTGTTGACGGTGGTACTCACGAGCAAGGATTTAGGCAGAGCCTTGCTAACGTTGTTAATAAATATGCTTTTGACTTTAAAAAGCTTAAAGAAGGAAATGCAAGACTTAAGGGTGATGACATTTTAGAGGGTGTTGTAGCCGTTGTTTCTGTAAAGCTTGCCGATGCACAGTTTGAAAGTCAGACCAAAGCAAAGCTGGGTAATACTTCTGTTGGTAAACTTGTTAGAGATTTAGTTAATGAAAAGCTTTATCAATACCTAGAAGAAAATCCGGATGACGCAAAAATTATAATAGATAAGGCTATTGCTGCATCTAATGCACGTGAAGCTGCTCAAAAAGCACGTGATTTACAAAGAAGTAAATCGGGTATAGGCGGTAAAACCCGTATGCCTGAAAAATTAAAAGACTGTATTTCAGATGACCCTACAAAAACTGAAATATTTATAGTAGAGGGTGACTCTGCGGGCGGTAGTGCTGTTGAGGGTAGAAACAGTACCTACCAGGCAATATTGCCACTTTGGGGTAAAATGCTTAACGTTGAAAAGGCAAGAGAAGATAAGGTTTACGGTAACGATAAGCTTACCCCTGTTATAGTAGCACTTGGCACAGGTATAGGTGAAAACTTTGATATAAATAAGCTAAGATACGATAAAATTGTTATTATGGCCGATGCCGACGTTGACGGTAGCCATATAAGAACACTTTTGCTTACCTTCTTCTTCCGCTATATGCCACAGCTTATAGAAACAGGCCATATTTATTTAGCTCAGCCGCCGCTTTATCGTGTGGCAAAGGGCAAAAAGTATTTTGATGCCTTTACAGATGAAGAAAAAGAAAGATATGTTGAAGAGCTTGGCGGTAATGTTGATGTTCAGCGTTATAAAGGTCTTGGTGAAATGAATCCCGAACAGTTATGGGAAACCACACTTGACCCTGAACACAGAACAATGCTACAGGTAAATATGTCTGACGCTGCAATTGCAGATGAAACCTTTACTATTTTGATGGGTGAAGAGGTTGAACCCAGACGTAAATTTATTGAAGATAATGCGATTTACGCAACAGATTTGGATATATAAGGAGGGGATATAAATGGCAAAACAAGAAAATGTATATTGGCCTAGTAGTGAAGAAACTAATATTAAGCCGGTAGAAATTGTTGATGAAGTAAAACAGAGTATGTTGCAGTATTCAATGTCGGTACTCGTTGGCCGTGCTATCCCTGATGTGCGTGACGGATTAAAGCCTGTTCACAGAAGAATACTTTATACAATGTACGAAAACGGATTATCACCCGATAAGGCATACAGAAAATGTGCTGACACGGTAGGTTCTGTACTCGGTCGTTATCATCCACACGGTGACGCTTCTGTTTATGATTCTATGGTACGTATGGCGCAGGATTTCTCTTTGAGATACCCTCTTATTGACGGTCACGGTAACTTTGGTAATATAGACGGTTACCCTGCTGCTGCTTACCGTTATACTGAGTCCAGAATGAACAGACTTTCACTCAGTATGCTTGATGATATTGAGAAAGAAACTGTTGATTTTAATCCTAACTATGATAACCGTTTGGAAGAACCCGAGGTTTTACCTGTAAGATTTCCACAGCTTTTAGTTAATGGTTCTTCTGGTATTGCGGTTGGTATGGCTACCGAAATTCCGCCACACAATCTTGGTGAAGTTATTGACTGTATGTGTTGCCTTATAGATAATCCTGAGGCAGAGCTTTCTGACCTTTGTGAGCATATTAAGGGACCTGACTTTCCAACAGGCGGTATAATAATGGGCAGAAGTGGTATTCGTGCTTCTTAGGGTACTGGTAGAGGTAAAATAATTTTACGTGGTAAAGCCGAAATTGAAGAAACCAAAAACGGCAAATTCAGAATTATTATTACCGAAATTCCATACAAGGTTAAAAAGCAAGACCTTGTTAAAAATATTTATGATTTAGCCGCAGAAAAGCGTATTGAGGGTATTGATGATGTTGTTGACTATTCTTCAAAGCGTGACGGCGGTATTAGAATTATAGTTGATCTTAAGAAAGACGCTAACCCACAGGTGGTTCTTAATAAAATTTACCGTTATACTGCTTTGCAGACCACTTTTGGTGCAATTTTGCTTGCAATTGTTAACGGAAAACCACAAATTTTAACCTTAAAGGAAATGTTGCAGAACTGCATAGATTTCCAATATGATATTATCTTCCGCAGAACTACTTACGATAAGCGAAAAGCAGAAGAAAGAGCCCACATTTTAGAGGGCTTAAAGGTTGCTCTTGATTTTATTGATGAAGTAATTGCTATTATTCGTTCCAGCAAGACTATTCCTGAAAGTAAGGAAGCTTTGTCAGAAAGATTTGGTCTTGATGATATTCAGACTACTGCTATTGTTCAAATGCAGTTAGGTAAGCTTGCAGGTCTTGAAAAACAAAAAATTCTTGATGAATTGCAAGAAAAACTTGACTTTATTAAGGAATGCGAGGCAATTTTGGCTTCTCGTGAGCGTATACTTGATATAGTTAAGACCGAGGCGCTTAATTTAAGAGATAAATTCTCTGATGACCGCCGTACAGAAATTTCTGATGTTGCGGGTGAGGTTGACATTGAAGACCTTATTCCTGAAGAAGAATGTGTTATTACCAAAACCGAAAACGGTTATATTAAGCGTTTGCCTGCTGAAACCTATAATGTTCAGCATAGAGGTGGCAGAGGTATAACAGGTATGACCACTCGTGAGGAAGACAATGTACAGAATATGTTTGTTTGCTCTTCACACGATTATATTATGTTATTCTCTAACCTTGGACGTATGTATAGAATAAAAGCATACGAAATTCCTGAGGGTAGCCGTACTTCTAAGGGTATGAATATTATTAATATTCTGCCATTAATGCCCGAAGAAAAGATTACTATTGTACTTCCTGCAAGCGAGCTTGATGAAGAAAAGTTCATTACAATGGTAACAAGCAAGGGTACTATTAAGAGAACCAAGCTTTCTGAGTTTAGAAACACAAGAAAGAGCGGTATTATTGCTATTTCTATTGATGAAGACGAAGAACTTTCATTTGTAAAATTAACAAGCGGCAATGATAATTTGCTTGTTGCTACAAAGAAAGGTATGGCAATTCAGTTTAATGAAACTCAGGTTAGAGCTATGGGTAGAAGCGCTCACGGTGTAAGGGCTATTACAATTAAGCCTGACGATTGTGTTGTTGCTATGGAAGTAACCGCAGAGGATACCCGTTTGCTCACCGTTACTGAAACAGGCTATGGCAGAATAAGTAACGTTTCTGATTATCGTTTACAGTCTCGTGGCGGTAAGGGTCTTATTAACTACAAAACCGAAAAGTATGGTGATGTTGCCGCTGTTCTTAGCGTTACTGAAGAAGATGACATTATAATGATTGCTTCTAACGGTATAATAATTCGTATATTCAGCGGTGATATTTCTACATTTGCAAGACCTGCAAAGGGTGTTAGGGTTATGCGTGTAGCAGACGGCGAAAAGATTCTTTCTGTAGCACTTGCAGAGCATAATGATGAGGAAGAAACCGTAAAACCTGAAGAGGCTGATGCCGATGCGGGCGCAGTTGAGGCAGAGGATTTGGTGGCTGAACAGGAAGAGGAAACTGTAGAGGTTAACGACGAGGAATAATGCGGTAAATTTTTCAAAAGAGGTGGAAAGGCTGTAAAAACAGTTTAATTATGACCGAAGAAAACATTTACACAACAGAAAATATAGAACAAGAAAATACAAATGCAGAAAATTTGGCAGAAGATGCTTCTTCTGCTGAGTTTTCTGAGGAAAGACAAGAAAATTACACCGAACCAGAGCCAATTAAAACGGTATATGTTAAATATGTACCATATGGTTTAACCCCTGAAACTTATGAAGAAAGATGTAAAATAAAATCTGTTGCATTAGCTACAGGCTGGTCTTTTTTAGTAATGATGGGTGTTGTTTTACTGCTTAATTTAGCAGTAACAATGGCTTCTTTCGTTTTAGAACCGGAAATAGCTAAATATTTGTCTGACCCGGCAGTTTTACAGGTGTTACAAATACTTTTTGCAACATTTTCTCTAACTGTACCGTTTATTCTTATATTTAAGCTTTTTTCATATAGAATAAGCGATTTAATAAGCTTTGAAAAACCGAAAAAAAATACGGCTTTAACCCTGTTTTTATTCGGACTTGCTTTTTGTGCTTTTTCAAATATGTCTACAAGCTTGGCATCGCAAATATTTGATTTTTTAGGGTTTAATTACAATGTTAGCTATCCCGAATCACCAAAAGGCGTGTTTGGATTTATGCTTTCATTAATTTCTACGGTTGCAGTACCTGCGTTAGTAGAAGAATTTGCCTGTCGTGGTATTGTGCTTGGTGCTTTACGTAAATTTGGCGATAGTTTTGCAATTATTGCATCTGCCATTCTTTTTGGGGTTATGCACGGAAACTTTGAACAAATTCCGTTTGCCTTTTTAATGGGCTTGGTATTAGGCTTTGCAACTGTAAAAAGCGGTACAATTTGGGTTGCCGTAGCAATTCACGCTTTTAATAATTCTATTTCGGTATTTTGTGACTATGCTTTGGCAGATGTTTCGCAACAATATCAAAACATATTTATTTTGGTGTTGTTTATAGTTTTATTGTTGCTTGGAATTCTAGCTTTGCTTTTGCAAAAGCAAAACAGCGAAGAATTTTACAGTTTAGCAAAAAGCGAAACAGTTTGTACAGAAAAGCAAAAATACAAATGGTTTTTTACATCGGCAACTGTAATAATATTTATTGTTTTATGCGTTATTGAATCACTTTCGTTTTTTATTGTTTAGAAAGGGAGACTATAAATGAATCAGGCAACTATTTTAATTGAAGAAGTATTAGAAGAAATAGGCGCATTTTTAGTGCTGTACGGTTTTATATTCAGCATTTCGGGATTATTAGGTTTAGTGTTATTTGTTTTAAAGGGATTTGGATTATATGAAATGTCTAAAACCTTAGAGCTAAAAAATCCGTGGATTTCATTCGTTCCCGTAGTTTCAGTTTTTTCATTAGGTCGTGTGGGACAAAATTATGTAAAGCAAGACGGTACACGTTCAGCCAAATTCAGCATAGCGCTTATAGTACTTTATATATTGCAGTTTGTTTTTGCAATTGGATTTTTGATAGCACTTATATTTGCAGTAGTGGAAATAGTTTCTAATGCACAAAATGTTTTGGATACCAATTCTGCTATGACATTGCAGATGTTTTATTCTTTAATTCCTGCAATAATTCTTTATTTTGTAACATTGGCGTTTGCAATAGCTTACAGTATAGTTTACTATATTGCTTTATGGCGTGTGTTCGCTATTTTCGAGCATGAAAACGCTACTATGTTTACAGTTTTATCTATTTTCTTTAAATTTTTACCCCCTATCTTTTTGTTCTTAATAAGAAAAAAGAGAGCTAAACTTACTTATAATGAGAGAATGGGAATAGACGAAATTCAAATGTTTACTCCGATAGAATAATTGGGAAGAAGAAAAGAGTGGATGTATTAACATTCACTCTTTTCTTTTTTGGTGTCTTTAGACGTGGAAATAAACCCCCAGTTCTACTGGGGGAAGATAAAAAGAGTAGGGCTACAATAAAAAGTGGCGAGGCGAGTGCCAAGCCACAAAGAGATATTGGAAAGAATTAAACCTCCAAGTATAATGGTAGTGGTTTGGCGACCGCATTACCAAAGTACAAGGAGGTTTAATTATGAAAGGAAACAATGAAATCAAAAGCACAGC
>JAZREW010000151.1:0-8667 GCA_045661005.1 Acutalibacteraceae bacterium
CTTAAATTCTGTTTTATGAGAGACTATTATTACGATTTGCATATTCATTCCTGTTTGTCACCGTGTGGCGATGACTCATCAACACCTGACAGTATTGTGGGAATGGGTGAGCTTAACGGATTAGAACTAATGGCTCTTACAGACCATAATACCTGTAAAAATTGTCCTGCTTTTTTCGAGGCGGCAAAAAGACACGGTATTTTACCTGTTGCAGGTATGGAATTGACCACAGCAGAGGATATTCATGTTGTATGCTTGTTTGGTACTTTAGAAAAAGCTTTAGCTTTTGATAAAGAGGTATATAATCGTTTAATGAAAATACCTAACAGAGCAGATATTTTTGGAAATCAGCTAATAGTTGACAGCGAAGATAATATTATAGGTAATGAAGAATTCTTGCTTATAAATGCTACCGATATTAGTCTTGACGATGCACCAAAATTGGTTGAAAGCTTTGGTGGTATTTGTTATCCGGCGCATATTGATCGTGCTTCTAATGGTGTTATTTCTGTTTTAGGTGTTTTTCCTGAAACACCTGAATTTACCTGTGCAGAGCTACATAACAGGGAACTAATACCTGAGTTTACAGAAAAATCAGGCATTAGTGAAAATAAACTTATTATTAGCTCTGATGCACATTATTTGTGGAATATTAAAGAAAGACTTGATTTTTTAAGGCTTGATGATATTCCTGAAAATAGTGAAAATGCGGGAGAATATTTGCTTAAATTTTTGAGGGAGAGCTTATGAAGGAGCTATCTTTAAATATTTTAGATATAGCTGAAAATTCTGTTAAGGCAGGCGCTGGGTTAACCGAAATTTCAATTGTTGAAGATTTGGAAAAACTCACACTTACTATAACAGATAACGGTTGCGGTATGACCGCCGAAACCTTAGAATCGGTTACAAATCCTTTTTATACCACTAGAACTACTCGTAAGGTTGGTATGGGTTTACCGCTTTTAAAGCTTGAGGCAGAACTTACCGGCGGCAGTTTAAAGGTTATGTCGAAGCATGTTTCTGAATATCCGGAAGAACACGGTACCGTTGTTACTGCGGTTTTTTATAAAAATCATATCGACTTCACTCCTTTAGGAGATGTAGTTGCAAGTATAACCACTTTGATACAGGGTCATCCGGATTGCGATTTCAAATTTATACATACGTTTAACGAAACTACGGTTAGTATGAATACTTTAGAAATTCGTGAGGTTTTAGAGGATGTTCCGCTTAATAGTTACGAAGTTATCAAGTGGATTGAAGAGTATCTCAAAGAACAATATATAAATTAAATTCATTGAGTTAAGAAAGGAAGATATTAATGAAGTCATTGGCTGAATTACAGGCAATTAAAGAAAAGATGAAGGATAAGGTTATTCTTCGTGAAGGCTCGGCAGATATTCGTATTGTTGTAGGTATGGCTACTTGCGGTATTGCTGCAGGTGCACGTCCCGTACTCAATGCTATGGTTGAGGGTGTTAACGAGAATGGTTTATCTGATAAGGTAACTGTTTCTCAAACAGGTTGTATCGGTCTTTGTCAGTATGAGCCTATTGTTGAAATCTTTGAAGCAGGTAAAGATAAGGTTACCTATGTAAAGATGGATGCTGATAAGGCAAAACGTGTAATTGAAGAGCATATTAAGGGCGGCAAAATTGTTGCTGATTATACAATAGCTGCTAAAAATTAATTGGAGGTAAAGTTTTATGGTTCGTTCACATGTACTTATTTGTGGCGGTACAGGCTGTACTTCTTCAGGTAGTGTTCAGATTCAAAAAGCTTTCGAAGAAAACATTGAAGCTTTTGGCCTTACTGAAGAGGTTAAGGTTGTTGAGACCGGTTGTTTCGGTCTTTGCGCTTTAGGTCCTGTTGTTATCGTTTATCCTGATGGAACTTTCTACAGTCGTGTAGAGGTTGATGATGTTAAGGAAATAGTTGAAGAACATCTATTAAAGGGTAGAAAGGTAGAGCGTCTTGTATATAGCGAGACAGGCGAAGAGTTAACTAAAGAAGAAAAGCTTAATGTTGCTCTTGGTGATACTACTTTCTACAAATCTCAGAACCGTGTAGTTCTTCGTAACTGCGGTGTTATTAATCCTGAAAGCATTGATGAATATATTGCTATGGATGGTTATGCTGCACTTGGTAAGGTTCTTACAGAAATGAAACCTGAGGACGTTATTAAGGTTATTACAGATTCAGGTCTTCGTGGCCGTGGCGGCGGTGGCTTCCCAACAGGTTTCAAATGGTCTTTATGTGCTCCTAACAAGGCAGACCAGAAGTATGTTGTATGTAATGCTGACGAGGGTGACCCAGGTGCATTTATGGACCGTTCAGTTCTTGAGGGCGATCCACACTGTCTAGTAGAAGCTATGGCTATTGCAGGTTACGCTATTGGCGCTACCGAAGGTTATGTTTACGTTCGTGCTGAGTATCCTATCGCTGTTAAGCGTTTGCAGAAGGCTATTGATGATGCTCGTGAATACGGTCTTTTAGGTAAGAACATTTTCGATTCAGGATTTGACTTCAACCTTTATATCCGTCTCGGTGCAGGTGCTTTCGTTTGTGGTGAGGAAACTGCTCTTATGACCTCTATTGAGGGTAATCGTGGTGAGCCAAGACCTCGTCCTCCATATCCGGCTGTTAAGGGACTTTTCGGTAAGCCTACCGTTGAAAACAACGTTGAAACATTTGCCAACGTTCCACAGATTATTCTTCGTGGTGCTGAATGGTTTGCTTCTATGGGTACCGAGCGTTCTAAGGGTACTAAGGTATTCGCACTTGGTGGTAACATCAACAACACAGGTCTTGTTGAAATTCCTATGGGTACTACACTTCGTCACATTATTGATGACATCGGTGGCGGTATTCCTAACGGTAAGAAGTTCAAGGCTGCTCAAACAGGTGGTCCTTCAGGTGGTTGTATTCCTGAGTCTCTTATCGATACAGAGGTTGACTTTGATAACCTTACAGCTATCGGTTGTATGATGGGTTCAGGCGGTCTTATTGTTATGGACGAAGACACTTGTATGGTTGACATGGCTAAATTCTTCCTTGAATTTACCGTTGACGAGTCTTGCGGTAAGTGTACTCCTTGCCGTGTAGGTACAAAGCGTTTGCTTGAGTTACTTGATGATATTACTAAGGGTAAGGGTACTCTTGAAGATATTGACAGACTTGAAGAGCTTTGCCATTACATTAAGCAGAACTCACTTTGCGGTCTTGGACAAACTGCTCCTAACCCTGTACTTGCTACTCTTAACTTCTTCCGTGATGAATATGTAGCTCACGTTGTTGATAAGAAGTGTCCTGCAGGCGTATGTAAAGATCTTCTTACATTCACTATTGATAAAGAAAAATGTATCGGTTGCGGCGTTTGTGCAAGAAATTGTCCTGTTAACGCTATTGTTAAGACCGATTACGTTGCTCCCGGTCATAAGCTTCCTTCTTACGAAATCGATGCTGAAAAGTGCGTTAAGTGTGGCGTATGTATGGGTAACTGTAAATTTAAAGCTATTGAGAAAATATAAGAAAGGAGCCTGATTATAATGGATATGATTAATGTTAAAATTAACGGTATTGCTGTTAGTGTAGAAAAAGGCTCTACTGTTTTAGATGCTGCTCGTATTGCAGGTGTAGAAATTCCTACCCTTTGCTTTATGAAAGAAAAGAACGAAATAGGCGCTTGCCGTATCTGTATGGTTGAGGTTAACGAGGGTAGAGGTTTCCGTATGGTTACCGCTTGCGTATATCCTTGCACAGACGGTATGGAAGTTCTTACAAATACTGAAAAGGTACAGAAGTCAAGAAAAACTACTCTTGAGCTTATTCTTTCAACTCATGATAAGAAGTGTCTTTCATGTGTTCGTTCAACAAATTGTGAGCTTCAAAAGCTCTGCCGTGACTATGGCGTAGAAGAGTCTGCTTTTGGTGGATTTAAGCCTGAATTTGAGCTTGATAATTCTACACCTCACCTTGTAAGAGACAATAATAAGTGTATTCTTTGCCGTCGTTGCGTAGCTGCTTGTAACGAGCAGTATGTTGGCGTTATCGGTGCTAACAACCGTGGTATTGATACAAATATTGGTACTCCTTTCGAGGTAGGTCTTTCAAAAGTTCCTTGTATTTCTTGCGGTCAGTGTACTGCTGTATGTCCTACAGGTGCATTGGTTGAGCAGGATGATACAGATAAGATTTGGGCAGCATTAGCTGATCCTACAAAGCATGTTGTAGTACAAGCTGCTCCTTCAATTCGTGCAACTCTTGGCGAATGCTTCGATATGCCAATCGGCTCAAATGTTGAGGGCAAGATGGTTGCAGCTCTCAGAAGACTTGGTTTTGATAAGGTATTCGATACTGACTTTGCTGCTGACCTTACTATCGTTGAAGAGGCTAACGAGTTAGTTGACCGTATTAAGAACGGCGGCGTTCTTCCTATGATTACTTCTTGCTCACCTGGTTGGGTTAAGTTCTGTGAATACTACTATCCTGATATGATTGCACACCTTTCAAGCTGTAAATCACCACAGCAGATGGCTGGTGCAGTTATTAAGACTTATTATGCTGACAAGATGGGTATTGATCCTAAGGATATCGTTAGCGTATCTGTAATGCCTTGTACTGCTAAGAAGTTTGAAATTGGTCGTGAAGATCAATCAGCTGCAGGTGTTCCTGATGTTGATATTGCTATCACAACACGTGAGCTTTCACGTATGATTATGCGTGCAGGTCTCAACTTCACAAATCTTCCTGATGAAGAGTTTGATAATCCTCTTGGTGAAGATACAGGTGCAGCTGTAATATTCGGTGCTACCGGCGGTGTTATGGAAGCTGCTCTTAGAACTGCTAACGACTGGCTTACCGGTAAAGACAATACAGATGTTGACTTTACTGCTGTTCGTGGCACAATGGGCTTAAAGCAGGCTACTGTAAATATCAATGGTACTGATATTAAGGTTGCTGTAGCTTCCGGTGCAGGTGCTGCTAAGGTTGTTATGGATAGAATGAAGGCCGGCAATCCTGACGGTTGGACATTCGTTGAAATCATGGGATGCCCAGGCGGTTGTGTAAACGGCGGCGGTCAGCCAATTCAACCTCAGAGTGTTCGTGATACTGTTGATCTTAAAGCAGTTCGTGCAAAGGCTCTTTATGATCAAGATGCAGCTATGGCTATCAGAAAGTCACATGAGTCTCCTGTAGTTAAAACACTTTACAGCGAGTGGTATACAGATGGCTTTGGCGGTCATAAGGCACATCATGATTTACACACTTCTTACGTTGGTCGTGAAAAGTACAGCAAATAATTTTTAATTGTTGAAATTAATCTCCGTTACCTGTATAATGGTAACGGAGATTTTTTTAACTAAATTTTCAGGAGCGTAAAATGTCGAAAAAAGAACTTGAAAAGTACCAAGAGGTACAAAGAAGTATAATTAAAAAATACAGAAAAAGTATATGGAATAACTTTGTTGCAGCTATTCAGGAATATAAGCTTATAAGCGAAAATGATAAAATTGCGGTTTGCATTTCGGGCGGTAAGGATTCTGTACTTATGGCGTGTTGTTTAAGACAACTACAGCTTCATAGCGAGGTGCCTTTTGAACTGGTATATTTGGTTATGGACCCAGGATACAATAAAGAAAATCGTGAACTTATTGAATATAATACTAAGCTTTTAAATTTAGATGCTCATATCTTTGAAAGCGATATTTTTGAGGTTACTGACCGTGTTGGCGGCGCACCGTGTTATTTATGTGCCCGTATGAGACGTGGTTGTCTTTACAGTAAAGCGAAAGAGCTTGGCTGTAATAAAATCGCTTTGGGGCATCATTTTAATGATGTTATCGAAACAGTTATGATGAGTATGATGTATTCTTCAGAAATAAAAACTATGTTACCAAAGCTGCATAGCACAAATTTTGAAGGCATGGAGCTTATAAGACCGCTATATAAGGTGAAAGAAAAAGATATAATTGGTTGGGCAGAGTATAACGGTTTAAAATTTTTGCAATGTGCTTGCAAGCTTACTGCAAAAAATGCTGATATAGAACTTGCCTCTAAACGAAAAGAAATTAAGCAACTAATTGCAGATATTAAATTGCAAAATCCTGCGGCAGACGATAATATTTTTAGAAGCTTGCATAATGTTAATATGGCAACGATGCCCGGTTGGCGGGATTGCGATAGCGGCGAATCACATTCATTTCTTGAAAGATATGATAAAGAATAAAAAAAGCACCTTGTAATTTATATTACAGGGTGCTTAAACTTTATATATTTTCTTTAATAATAAATGAAAAGTCTATGTATCCGTTTCCAAGCTCGGTATAAACATTTGTTAATGCTTTGGTATAAGCTATATCTGTGCTTTGGAACATAAGTGGGATAATATTATTATTTTTCAAAAGCTCGGTTTGTATTTGTTCTAAAGGCTCGCCATTATAAGTATAACCCAATTTTTTAAGATAATCAGCAATTTGGGGACTTTCAGCAGAAATAGGGAAAACGCACATTTTATAGGTCTGCTCAGTAGCTTGGCTTGCGAGCACCGCAGAGTCAGAAACTGTTTCAATATTTACAAAAGCCGAAAGATTACTCTGCCAATGACCTACAATATCAGTAATTACGTTTTTAATATAACCGTCATCATAATAATAAAGAATAATATCGGTTGGGAATTTATTATCCTCCATATTTAAAATTTCTTCTAAATAAATTATTTTGGCATTTTCAGAATCGTAGGCGGTTATTCCTGTAGGGGCAATTTCTTTACCAAAAATTGAGGGGAACAGGGAAGTTGCAACCGAGTAGCCAACAGGTAAGCTTTTGGAATAAACCTCACTACCAACAAGCATATTCAACGATTTACGCATTTCGTGTGAAAAATCGTTGCTTAAGGTCATTATCCAACAAATATTTTCAAATTTTGCAACATTTAAGTTAAGCTCTTCAGCCTCTGTTTGTAGTGCAGAGTCAATAAAAGCCATATCAATGCTATTTTTTTCAAGCTTTTCAAGTGCGGTTTCTTCCTTATTACAGGTTAAGAAAACTGCGGCATTTTTTGAATGAAAATCGCCAAAATATTCTTTGTTGCGATACAATCTAATTCCAAAAGGGTCTTTTCGCCAACGTGCAAGTCTGTAACTGCCGTTGCTTAAAATATGTTCATCAAACAAACCATATTTACCGGCAGTAGAATAAAAGAAATTTTCGTTGCATGGCATTGCAACCGAAGTTGTAAGCGTATTTTCAAAATTACTATCTTCACGGCAAAGGGTTATAGTTAGCGTTTTTTTGTCAATCGCTTTTACACCCAAAGTGTCACTACTAGCGTTATTATAATAAATGTTTTCAGCGCCCGATATAGCAAACAGTCTGGCCGCAAAGGGTGAATCAACCTCAGGGCTTACCGCACGCCTAAGAGCAAATACAAAATCATTAGCAGTTATATTTTCACCGTCGCTCCACTTAGCATCTTCACGTAATGTGAATGTGTATGTTAAACCGCTTTTATTATAATTTTCAGCAACGCCGCAAACTATATCACCATTACTGTCAACACGCAAAAGACCTTCAAATATATTTTTAATAATTATTAATTCAGAATCTTCTTTAGCAATTTGGGGGTCAAGCGTACTTGGTGTGTTTGGTAATTCAAAATATATGTAAGCATCTTCAGTATCGCTACATCCAACAGTAAGAAAAGACAACGTAGCGATTAAAAGTATGCAAATTATTCTTTTTAGCATAAAAAAATCCTTTCAAATAGCTTATTACCATTATAAGACTTTTTATCTCAAATTTCAACATAAATGATACGATTTAATACAACTAAAAATGAAAATTAGAAGGATGTGTATTGCTACACATCCTTCTTGAAATTAACATTAGAACAAACCTGTAATTATACCGTTTTCATCAATATCGATTCGTTCTGCTGCGGGTGCTTTTGGAAGACCAGGCATTGTCATAATATCACCTGTAAGTGCTACAATAAAGCCTGCGCCTGCAGAAATTTTAAGATTTCTAACAGTAACGGTAAAGTTTTCAGGTGCGCCAAGCTTGGTAGCATCGTCTGAGAAGCTGTACTGTGTTTTTGCAACACAGATAGGGCAGTTGCCAAATCCCATTTCAGTAAGCTTATCAGCTTGTTTTTTAGCATTAGCAGTAAGAACAACGCCGTTACCACCATATACATTTTTTACAATAGCATCAAGCTTTTCTTCAATAGTACCGTCAAGCTGATAGCTATAGGTAAAGTCGCCCTTTTCTTCTTCGCAAAGGCGAACAACTTCACGAGCTAAATCCTCGCCGCCTTTACCGCCTTCAGCCCAAACATTTGAAAGAATAACGTTTACGCCTAGTTCCTTACATTTTTCAATAATGAAATCTATTTCATTGTCAGTATCAGTAGGGAAGCGGTTAACAGCAACTACACAAGGTAACTTGTAAACATTTTTTATGTTTGAAACGTGGCGTAATAGATTTGGAATACCTTTTTCAAGAGCTGTAATATTCTCTTCACCTAAAGATTTCTTATCAAGTCCACCATGCATTTTAAGAGCACGAACTGTAGCTACCATAACTACTGCAGACGGTGTAAGACCTGCCATACGGCACTTAATATCAAGGAACTTTTCAGCGCCAAGGTCAGCGCCAAAGCCTGCT
>JAZREW010000152.1:0-12763 GCA_045661005.1 Acutalibacteraceae bacterium
GCTAAGGGTGAAGAGATTAATAAATACAGCTGGTCTGAAGTTTCGGTGAATGGATATGCTGAGATTGATAACATTTGTATTGATGTTACTGAAAGAATAGTTTTAGTAAGACTTACTGTAGAAAATCACCCTGAGCTTACAAATGAATACGTATTTGTAAACACCGATAAAGCTCCTTTTGGTGCGCTTTTAACTACAAATAAAGCAGAGCTTGTAACCAAATCTGTTAGCAAAAATGAAATTTTGGTTGAAAACAAATCGGATAATATAGCTTTCTTTAATGAGGTTGTTGCTGAGGCAAACGATGGCACAGTAGCCACTGTTTACCCGAATAATTTCTCACTGTTACCGGGTGAAAAGGTGATTTGTAAAACCGATAGAGAATATTGCAATTACTATGTAATGCAGATGAATCAAAAATAATTATCTTTTTTAAAAAATCAATATATAATAGGGGATTTTAAAGATGTTTGACAGTAATGCAGTACTAACTTTGAGAAAAATTAAGCGCTTAGACATAATTTATTATGATTATTTATTTAAAACCTTGTTTGAGCTTGAAACGGAATATACAAAACCCGAAAGGCCTCATTTCGATCTTCCTGCAAAGGATGTAAAATGGGAAAAGGCAGAGCATGGTATGGTATGGGGCGAGGGCGAAGCTTATGCTTGGTTCCATTCTACCCTTAAAGTGCCGAAAGAGTATGAAGGTCAGCCGTTGTGGTTGCTTTCAGGTGCGGGTGAAGCAGAGGGACTTGTTTTTGTTAACAATAAGCCTATAGGTCTTTTCGATTATTGCGAGGATTTGGTTAACAACCGTCAAAACCGTTTGCATAGAGCACAGCGCATTACTGCAAGTGCTGTAGCAGGCGAAAGCTTTGATATTTTAATGGAAGCCTATGGCGGCCGCAACCTGAAGTTTTGCGAGGTTAACGGCGGCGACTGTGGTGAGAGATATCCTGTTAACCGTAATCGTGTGTTTAACGGTATGTATGTTGTTCAGTACGATGAGGTTGTACACGAATTTTTACTTAAATTAAATATGGTTGTACAGGTCTTTGAAAATATGACCGAAAAGGACGCTGTAAAGTGGGACGCTATGAACACCTTTACAGATGTTTTTGCGGCAGTTTCGCAGTATCCGCAGGGTGTGCCGTCTGAAGAATGGCACGAAGGTCTTAAAAAGGCTAATGAGATTATGACAGCGTTTTTAACACAGGGTAAGAGAGATGGTAGCGATAATCAGTTCTTCGGTCTTATCGGTCACTCACACCTTGATACTGCTTGGCTTTGGACATTGGAAGAAACACACCACAAGGCAGCACGTACTTTTTCGAATGCGTTAAGCCTTTTAGATAGATATGACGAGTATAAATTTGTACAAAGCTCGGCAATTTATGTTGATTGGATGAAAAAGCACTACCCTGATATTTATGAGGGTATAAAGAAATATACCGCAGAGGGCAGATGGGAGCCTAACGGCGGCTCTTGGGTTGAGTGTGACGGTAATATGACCGGCGGCGAGTATCTTATTAGACAGTTCTTGCGTGGACAAAGATATTTGGCTGAAAATTTAGGTTACAGAGGTGACTGTTTCTGGCAACCTGATACATTTGGTTATTCACCCGCCATACCACAAATTATGTTGGGTTGCGGTATGAAATACTTCCTTACCACCAAGCTTGCTTGGAATGAAAACAACCAATTCCCACATGATACATTTATCTGGCGTGGTATAGATGGCAGCGAGGTTTTAACCCACTTTAATCTTATACACGTATGGCCCGATGTAAAAACGGTAAAAACGGCGCCTATTATGAATCCCGAAAAGGCAAATGCTAAGCTAATTTCTTACGGTCTTGGTGACGGTGGTGGCGGTCCTAGCCCTGATATGATTGAAACTGCAAGAATTTTAAACGATATGCCTTACATGCCTGAGTGCAAGCATACCACAGTAAGCGAATTTATGCAGAGACTTGAAAAGAGTAGCCGTGACCTTACAGTTTATGACGGTGAGCTTTACCTTGATCTTCACAGAGGTACTCTTACCCAAATGCACGATATTAAGCGCTCTAACCGTAAGGCTGAAATTGCAATACATAATCTTGAGGCAACTATGGTGCATAGCGGTTTGAAATTAGGTAAAACAGCTAATGTAGACCGTGTAGAATTGCTTGATGTACTTCTTACTAACCAGTTCCACGACATTTTGCCCGGCACATCTATAGAAAGTGTTAACAAGCTTGCTATGAAGCAGAATTATGAGTTGATTGAAACTGCAAACAACGAAGCTAAATCATTACTTGCTGAAAATAGCGATTCTGCAATTTCTGTTTACAATACATTGGGCTTTGATAGAAACGATGCAGTTGTTTTAGACGGTAAAATTGATGTTGCTGATTATGAGTATCAGCAGTATGTTGATATTGACGGCGTAGAAAAGACTGTAGTAGCGGCAGGAAATATTCCGGCTCTTGCGGCAGTTACTCTTAAGCAATCAGGTGAAAAGAAGAAGTTTGCATCTGCCTTTGTTATGGATGGCAACGAACTTAGAACACCAATTTATAATGTTAAGTTCAGCAACAACGGTGAGCTTGAAAGTCTTGTTGATTTACGCACAAACCGTGAGCTTGCAACCGACACTATGCCACTAAACAGCTTGGTTTATGGTGAAGATGTACCTATTTATTGGGATAACTGGGACATTAACTACGACTATAAGCTAAAGCTTAATAATAGAGCTACTCTTAAAAATACCGAGATTATAACCGACGGTGCAGTAGAATACAGAATTCGCAGAACATATAGCATAGGTTATAATTCAGAGCTTGTTCAGGATACTGTTTTCTATGCTGAAAATCCGAGAATAGACTTTGAAAGCAAAATTGATTGGAAAGAAAAATACACTATTCTTAAGGCTTTCTTCCCTGTTAATGTTCACGCTCATTTTGCAAGATTTGAAACACAGTTCGGTTACGTAGAGCGTGCAAACAACGAAAACAACTGTTACGAACAGGCGAAATTCGAGGTTTGCAATCATAAGTGGACAGATTTCTCAGAAAACCGTTACGGTGTAGCTATACTTAACGATTGCAAGTATGGTATATCTGTAGAGGGTAATGTTATGGCGCTAACACTTCACCGTGGCAGTTGCAGACCAGACGAAACAGGTGACGAGGGTGTACATAAGTTTACTTATTCATTCTTACCACACAATAACGGTTTCTCGGTTGATTCTGTTATAAGACAGGCTTATTACCTTAACTATGAGCCGTTGGTATTCGGTGGTAGCACAACTCTTACAAAGTCTCTTGTTTCTATAGAGTCTGACAGTGCAGTGATTGAAACTGTTAAACCCGCCGAGGATGGCGACGGATTTATTGTTCGTATTTATGAAAGCGAATGTAATGCTACTTCTGCTAAGCTTAAGGTGGCTTTCCCCTTTGAAAAGGTTTGCGAAACTAATATGCTTGAAGAGGAAATTGCAGAGCTTGACGCTAACGGCAATACATTAGATGTACAGTTAAAGCCTTTCCAAATTAAAACCTTTAAATTTTATAACACTTAATTAAAACAATTAAAGAATACTCTTGAGGTGAGCTTATGATAAGCATAAAAAATAATTTTTACAGCTTTGAGTTAGACGAAAATATAGGTAAGATTATTACTTTTCAGAATAAAAAAGGCAGTCTTTTATTCGGTGAACAACCGCCTGTACTTTCAATGCGCTTTTGCGGTGAAAAAGATTTTATTTGGGTTGATGTAACCACAGCTAAAAGCTGCAAAGTTGAAAGCAAAGATAATTTTTACCGTATAGAGTATTCAGATTTTGAAATAGCAGGTCTTACCGCCGCAGTTGAAATTTCGTATTCACAGGATGATGCATTTCTTCATTGGAATGCAGAGGTTAAAAGCGATTTACAGCTTGAGTGGATAGAGTTTCCTGCTGTTATAATACCCGATAATTTTGCGGATAAGGGCGGTAATACACGTCTGCTTTGGCCTTATAACGAGGGTATGCTTGTAGATAGTGTTGCTGAACGCCAAAAGCATTGGGCATACAGAGACCCTGAGTATCCGAGTGCGGGCAATTACGGTATGTGTCCCGGTATGGTGTTTGCACCCTTTATGGCGGTAACCTCAGATGTGGGCGGTCTTTATATAGCCGCACACGACGGGGAGCAAAACACACACCTTGTGGATTTTTGCCCTGAAAATGATGGCGTAAGACTAAAGCTCAGAGTGTATCCCGGTATAAACGGCGGCTGCTATAAAACCGAATATGATACGGTGCTTGGTGTGTTTGACGGTGATTGGTACAATGCTGCACAGATTTACTCTGAGTGGTTTGAAAATAACAAACCCCAAGATTTTATACCTATTACAGAAAATAAGAATTTACCTGATTGGTACGGCGAATCACCCGTAGTAATAACCTACTGTGTGCGTGGCAGACACGATACGGATATTATGAACCCCAGCAAGCTTTTCCCGTATGTAGCTGCATTACCGCATATCGACCGTTTGGCTGAAGAGTTGGGCTCTAAAGTAATGGTATTGCTTATGCATTGGGAAGGTACTGCACCTTGGGCACCGCCTTATGTGTGGCCGCCTTACGGTGGGGAAGATGCTTTAAAAGAATACATCGATGCATTGCACAAAAGAGGACATTGTGTTGGTGTATACTGCAGCGGTCTTGGTTGGACACAAAACAGCAATATAGCTGATTACTGCATGGAAAAGGTTTTTGAAGAGAAAAATCTTGCTCGTTTTATGTGTCAGCCACCTAAAAACAAGGAACTACGCTCTGATATTTGTACAGCACAGCGTAGTGGATATGATTTATGTCCATCTCAAAGCTTTTGTAAGGATACTTTAGTAAACGAAGTTAAAAATATGGCTTCATCGGGTCTTGATTATATTCAGTTGCTTGACCAAAACCACGGCGGAACACCTTATTTCTGTTATGCTGAAGACCATGGTCATCCACCTGTGCCTGGTACTTGGGCAAGCAGAGAACTTCGTGATATTATGAAAAAAATACGTGAATCGGTAGATAATAAAAAGCTATTGTTTGGTTGCGAATCTGCATCAGCAGAAGCATTTATACCCGATTTACTGTTTAGTGATAACCGTTATGGTCTTAATATGCTGTTTGGTATGCCAGTACCGCTTTACTCATTTATGTACCATAAATATTTAAATAATTTTATGGGTAACCATGTTATTTCTTGTGAAATAGTAGACCCTAAGGTTTCTAAAGACGGCGTAGCCTTCCGCTTGGCACATTCGTTTATAGCGGGCGATTTCTTTACGCTTGTTATTAATGACGACGGTTTAATTCAAACCTCTTGGGGACAAAAGAGCTTTGAAGAGGATACTATGCCAAATCAGCAAGAAACTATAGAGTTTACAGCTCATCTTAACAAATGGCGTACCGGTGAATGTAAAAAGTATTTGCATTCTGGTACTATGATAAAGCCTTCTGTTATAACAGATTGTCCCTTACACGAAATTGATGTTAAGGGTGTAATGAAACCGGTATTACCTGTATTTACTGCCAAATACAAGGCAGAAGACGGGGAATGTGCGCAATTCTTTGCCAATTATACAAGTAAGGCTGTAAAGATTACTGTAGAGGGCATAAAGGGTAAAAAGTTGTTTGCAAACCCTGATATGAAAGAAAATATTATAATAGATAATAACCAAATTGAAATTGCCCCACGAACTGCTGTTGCGGTTGTGGATTAATTCGTAATTTATATAAAAACGTAAAAGTTTTGCGTGGGAGTATAATTTAACTGAGGTGACTTATGAGCTATAGATTATATCCTGTTTTAAATCAGGGAAGCTTTTGTGCAAATTATGAAGTTAAAATTAATGGTGTAACCGCTGAATTAAATACGGCAAGGGTGTCAGCCTTTCCGTATAACAGGCGTTGGCCTGGTCATCAGCGAACACTTGACCAAACTGAGCTTGTTAACTTCGTATCATTAGCTACTGATGAGGCGCTAGAATTTGAAATTATACCAAAAGAGCCTTTTGAAGATGTAATTATACGCCCTTTAAGTCTTGGAATTAAACCCGAAATTAAAAATGGTGTAATTAAATTCACTTTAGAAAAACCGTCCTTTTTTACGGTAGAGCCCTACGGCAGAAAAAATGCTTTACATATTTTTGCTGATGATATTCAGAAGTATGATGTAGATTTTTCTGACGATAATGTAATATATTACGGCAAGGGTTTTCACGAAGCGGGTACTATAGAGCTTAAATCAAATCAAACCTTGTTTATTGATGAGGGAGCGGTTGTGTTTGCTTGTGTTAAGGCTAAGGATGCCAAAAACATAAAAATTTTGGGTAGAGGTATTCTTGATAACAGCCATAATAAAGAGCAGATTTTATTTGAGGCAAGCGAGCAGGGAAACAGCACTGCTGTGAATAATGCTATGCGCCAGCATACTGTTCAGCTTGAATATTGTACAAATATTCTTATAGATGGTATAACTATCAGAGATTCACTTGTGTACAATATAAGGCCTGTTGGATGTGATAACCTCACAATAAAAAATGTTAAAATAATAGGATGTTGGCGGTATAATTCAGACGGTATTGATATGCATAACTGTACTAATGTTCTTATTGAGCATTGTTTTTTGAGGACTTTTGATGATAGTATCTGTGTGAAAGGATTCGACTGTTATTACACAGGTGAAGTTGAAGAAAATGTGAAAAAGGCTATGTACAGGGGCGGTAAAGCCTACGATGTTTTTAAAGATACGGTAATAAGGGATTGTACTATCTGGAACGACTGGGGCAAATGCCTTGAAATAGGCGCAGAAACAAGGGCTGAAGAAATATGCAACATTGTGTTTGAAGACTGTAATGTAATACACGTTACAGGCGATGTGCTTGATTGTGATAATGTAGACTATGCGCACGTACATGATGTTATTTACAGAAATATAGATGTCGAATATGATGAGGTTGTTCCTCAGCCTATTATCCAAGATTATGATGATAAAAAGTATGATGAAATTGCAACTAAAAAGGACTTTTTTCCTGGGTTAATAGTTTTAAGAGTGCAATATCATTTTGAATATTCAGCAGGTGGTACACGCAGAGGCAAGAATAGTGACTTTTTGTTTGAAAATATTCGTCTTACTTCGCACCAACCATTAAAGCTGTATTTTGAGGGCTATAGTGATGATGCCGATGTAAGCAATATTACGGTGAAAAATATTTACCATAACGGTAAACGTATAGAAAACTTAGAAGATGTTATTTGTGAAACAAATAAATTTTGTAAAAATATAAAACTTATTTAATTTAGGAGCGTGTTAGTATGTATAACTACAAGCAAGAATTTTATGTTTTTGAGTCGAAAAAAATGCCTGATATTAAGATGAACTATCTTTTGGGCGTGCCTGAGGATTTAAAAGAGGGCGAAGTACTACCTATGATAGTATTTTTGCATGGTGCGGGTGAGCGTGGTACCGACCCTCAGCGTATAAAGGTACACGGTATTCCTAAAATGATAGATAACGGCTTGCCGGTACGTGCTATTATTTTGGCACCTCAGGTTCCTGACGAACGTCACGTATGGAATACGGTTGTAGATGCCGCTATGGAGCTTATTAATAAGATTAAATCCGAACAGCCTGTAGACCCTGACAAAGTAAGTGTTACAGGTATAAGTATGGGCGGTTACGGCACTTGGGAAATTGCCCTTTCTTATGATAAGGAATTTTCAGCTATTGCGCCTGTTTGCGGCGGTGCTATGTCTTGGCGTGGCAGTATTTTAAAGGATATGCCTATAAGAACCTTCCATGGCGATTCGGACGGTATAGTGCCTATAATTAACACCTATGATATTGTAGATAATATTATTTCTCAGGGCGGAAAGCCTGCGTTTATGGTTTTACATAATGTTGGTCACGATTCTTGGATATTTGCCTACGAACAAACCAATGTGATAGAATGGCTTGCAGCGCAAGACAGAAAAGATAAGGGCAACGGAAAAAGCTCTTGGGCTTTATAAGGGTTTATTTTAAAAAATTAAATCTGATAGAGAAGAGTGAAAATTATGAAAAAACCGGCTAAATATTTTGTTAGCATATTACTGATTTTATCTATTGTAGTTTCGGTATGTCAGTTTCAAGCCTTTGCAGTAACCGCAGATGAAGAATTTTATATTACTGACAGTTATTCGTCTGAGAAGGTAGTGTGGGACCCTATTGAAACAGACGGAATGTATAGCTTTAGTCTGTTTTCGGCTACGGAAACACCAAGCATTACAGACAGTAATGAAGTTTTATGGTTTGACCGTTTGGCAAACAAACCGGATTACGCTGAAGATTTTTACGCTTGGCTTGCTAACAATTCAAATGCGGGCGGTGCATTGTCTACCGTTTCTGAGACTGCCCTTTCAAATGGAATGCAGGTTCATATGGTAACAACTATAGAAGCTTCAAAAGACTTCAAATTTTCTTCGGGAGCTTCCGAAAGTAGAATTAAAAAAGCTGCATCTGATGCTATAGCAGATGATATAGAAAATAATTTTGATATTACTTCTATGTGGATAAACGAAACCTTTGCTTGTTTTGACCGTGATTATCCCGATGTTTTTTGGCTTGGCAATTCAATAGCTACAAGCTATGGAACAAGTAGCAGTATAAGCTATAATAGCTCAAAAGGCACCGGTACAGTAAAATATAAGCAAAATATTTACTATGTTTTAAAGAGTACAGATTTTGATATTCGTAATGCACAGTACGGAACGAGTAATAGTATAGCGGCGGATATTTCTGTAAGGGATAACTCTTTAAATGAAGCGGTATCTCAAGTAAGTGAAAAATCAGCTTACGAAAAAATTAAGTTTTTTAACAATTTGCTTACAACTAAAAATGGTTACAACGCTAATTTAGGTACGGCTCTGCCGCAGGCTTGGGAATGCATTAGTGCTTTGCAAGGGTTAGGCGGTCAAAATGCGCCTGTTTGTGAAGGATATGCAAGAGCGTTTAAAACATTATGTGACAAGGCTGGCATTCCTTGTGTTTTGGTAAGTGGAGATTCCGGTGGAGCGCACATGTGGAACTATGTTGAGTTGTACGGCGTTTGGTATGCTGTAGACGTAACTTGGAATGACCCTGGCTTTTTACAAGCGGGCAGACCGCAATCAGGAAATGAAAACGAAGATTATTTACTGGTTGGCGCTAATACAGTAATTTCGAATAAAACATTTAACCAATCACATATCGTTAACAATATTGTGTTTGTAGGTGGTATTTCTTATATAAACGGACCGCAATTATCCGATATTGCTTACAAGGATAATCCTGATCATCTTTGCAATCATTCAAACGGTGATTGTGATATGTGCAACAGCAAATGCTATGATGCTAATAAAGACGGTGAAATTAATATAATTGATTTTATGAAGATGAAAAAAGCGTTGATATTAGAGATTAATCAAGGAAATTATGATTGCAATTTTGACGGATATGTTAATGCAATAGACATAGTATTATTACGTAGATTTGTTTGGTTTGCTTTTTAATTAATAAATTTTTTAATATACAAAGGAGAAGGTATAATTATGAAAAGCCCTGATGTTAAAAAAATTAGTATAGTATCTAATACTCACTGGGACCGTGAATTCCGTGGTTCTTTTGAAAAGACAAGATACAAGCTACTTAGAATGATGGATACGGTTATTGATATTCTTGAAAAAGATCCCGAATACCATTCATTCACATTAGATGGTCATACATTGCTTATTGACGATTATCTTGAAATGCGTCCCGAAAATACCGAGCGTGTTAAAAAGTTAGTAAGTGAAGGCAGACTTGTTATTGGCCCTTACTACACTTTGGCTGAACAGTTCTCTATTTCGCATGAGGCTATTGTTCGTAATATGGTTTACGGCAGAAAGCTTATGGATAAGTATGGAGCTAAATATCCTACAGTAGCATACACACCATCTTCTTGGGGACAAACCGGTCAGTACCCGCAAATTCTTAAAGATTTCGGTATTGATTATATGATGTTCTACCGTGGTATTTCGCATGATGAGGCTCCCGCAGAGTATGTGTGGGAAGCGCCCGACGGCACATCACTTCTTGCTAGCCGTTTTGCACTTTACTGCCGTTACAACTGGTATTATCAGGTACATCGTGCAGTTACACGCCATAAGGTTTTCGATAAAACTTATACTTGGGGCGAATATGATGATGCACCTTTCCGTAGAGCAGATTCAAACCCCGGTGAAAGCATAAACTATGATCTTAAATCTCCTGAAATTACATATGATGAGAGCGAGCTTGAAAAGGCTGTTACTGATATGCTCGAACGTGAAGATGGTCACTTTACAACACCGATATTCCTTGCTATGAACGGTCACGATATTTCGGTGGCTTATCCGCTTGAATCTCAGGTTGTTAAGGATACTAAGCGTATTTTTGACGGTAAATATGAGGTTGAGCATACCGACCTTGAAAACTTCTGGAAAGAAGCAGAAGAATATCTTAACAAAGATGAAATGGTACATCTTAAGGGTGAGCGCCGTAGTTATCTTAAGGAAGGTATGTGGACATATCTTTTCCCAAGCACAATCAGCGCACGTGGTTATATGAAGCGTATGGACTTTAAGGCGTATACCTCGCTTTGTTACATGGCAGAGCCTTTAAGCGCACTTGCAAACAGTCTTGTTAAAGATTTACATCACGACCTTTATCTTGATAAGGGTTGGAGATATTTGCTTGAAAACCATACTCACGATGCTAACGGTGGCGGCGCACCTGACGAGGTTTGCGTAGATATGGATTACCGTTACCGCAAAGCTATTGATATTTCTGACATTCTTGCAGAGGATTCTATGGCAGCTATTACTACAAATCTTTCACCTGATGGTGATGATAAGGATGTAGTAAATCTTACTGTATTTAATACATTGCCATTCAAGCGTGATATAATGGCTAATCTTGAACTTAAATTACCTAAGGGCTATGAAAAGTTTTATATTGAGGATGCCGATTTTGAAATTATTGCAACCGATGACCTTTCAAGCTTTGCTGACAGTATTTGGGAAGTTCCTTGCATACTTGACACAACACAGTTTAAGGTTGTAGCTAAGTTTGCAAATGTTCCGGCTCTTGGTTATAAGGTATTTAAAATCCGCAAGGGTGAGAAAGCTGATAACAGCAACCTTATTGTTAATGGCAACGTTCTCGAAAACAGCTATCTTAAGGTTACTGTTAACGATAACGGTACTGTTGATGTTCTCAAGAAAAGCACAGGTAAGCTTTATAAATCGCTTAACTACCTTATGGATCAGGGCGAAACAGGTAACGCTTGGAAACATGTATACCCTGAAAATGACACCATTTTTGATTCTAAGGATGTTAAGGCTGAAATTCGCACAGTACAAAACAATTCACTTAGCGGTATTGTAGAGGTTTCTTATAAGTTTGCAGTTCCTAAGGATTGCGAAAAGGTACAGAATACCGAAAAGGTAGATTTGCCAATTACAATTAAATATATTCTTAATGCTGATGCTGATGACCTTAAGGTTGAGCTTACAGTTGATAATATTGCTAAAGACCATTGGCTCAGAGCTGCATTTCCAACCGATATTAAAACCGAGTATTCTTATTCTGACAGCCATTACGATATTGTTCGCCGCAACGTTCACGTGCCGGATAGTACAGGCTGGGTAGAAACTGCTTACGGTATGCAACCGCTTAGAACCTTTGCCGCTGTTACAGACGGTAACGAGGGCTTTGCAGTAATGCCTAAGGGTCTTTATGAATACGAAGTATTTGAGGATGAGGCAGGTACTATGGCTCTAACACTTCTTCGTTGCTGCCGTACAAAAATTGCGGTTAGTGAAGAAAAGCAGACCGAGCTTGACGATATTGGTATTCAGTGTCCCGGTGTACATACAGTAGAATATGCTATTAAGTTCTGCGGTGATAATATTGCCGAGTTACCAAATTGTGCCGCCGCTTACTTTGCAGACACACCTGCCGCAGTTTCGGGCAGAGGTAAGGGCACGCTTCCACGTGAATACAGTCTTGCTTCTATTGATAACAGTAATATTCACGTTACAGCTGTTAAAACTGCTGAGGACAATAGCGGTATTGTAATGAGAATGTATAATCCTAATGATAATGTTGAGGCTATTAACATTGAAACAGGATTTGAGGCTAAAGAGATAGCTAAGTGTGATTTGAACGAGGCTAAGGTAGATGAGTTAAAATCTAATATCGATATAGCTGCTAAAAAGATACTTACAGTAAAAATTAAATAATAGCTTTAACAAAACCCGTGCGCTGAACAGCGTGCGGGTTTTAAGTGAAATAACCTGATATATAGGTGAAATTTGGCGTTAAAAACACAACATAAAGTGCGATAAAAATTTTTTAAAAAATTGTAAAAAAAAGCTTGCATTTTGTATTGTAATGTGTTATTATACGTAAGTACGCTGTAGAAGTATGGCGTGAAATACATGCGTTGATGCGGGAGGTGGCCCATCCAGAATGGGGAAATTTCTGCGGAGTATGTCCGATTTTAAACCGGGCGAAGACATTAGGAGTACATAAGGGAAACTTGCGACCCTTTTGTACAACGGCCAAGCGATTGGCTGTCCGGAATTGACTGCAACCCCAGCCAGTACCGGTTTTATAATGTGCCTGAATGAAATACACGGCACGTTGTAAGTTTTGCCCGCCAACTATTTAAGGAGGCGAAATTCACATGGCAG
>JAZREW010000153.1:0-5962 GCA_045661005.1 Acutalibacteraceae bacterium
AACCTCGTCACCGGAAGAAACAGTAGCAACACGAGCAATATCCTCTGTACCGCTTACCTTTTTTGAGTTTTCTATAACAGTCTTGATAGCTGTATCCACTGCGGTTTTAATACCCTTTTTAACAACCATAGGATTAGCGCCTGCGGCTACATTCTTCATACCCTCATTAATGAGAGCCTGAGCCAAAACAGTAGCGGTTGTAGTACCGTCACCTGCAGCATCGTTAGTTTTAACAGAAACTTCTTTTACAAGCTGTGCACCCATATTTTCAAATGGGTCGCTAAGCTCAATTTCTTTTGCGATAGTTACACCATCATTAGTAATAAGCGGTGCACCGTATTTTTTCTCTAAAACAACATTTCTACCCTTAGGACCAAGTGTAACCTTTACTGCATTTGCAAGCTTATCTACACCTGTTTGTAAGGATTTGCGTGCTTCTTCACCAAAAATAATATTCTTTGCCATAATAAAAACGCTCCTTATTCAACAATTGCTAAAATGTCTGAAATGCGGATAATGGTGTACTCTGTACCATCCATTTTAATTTCAGTACCTGAATATTTTGCGGCAATTACCTTGTCGCCAACCTTAACGGTCATTTCAACTTCTTTACCATCAACAATACCACCGGGGCCTACAGCTACAACCTCAGCAACCTGTGGTTTTTCTTTAGCGGCAGATGTTAAAACAATACCGCTTTTGGTGGTTTCTTCTGCCTCTGTTGCCTTTAAAACAACATTATCAGCCAAAGGTTTAATGTTCATTACAATTTCCTCCAATTAACCTATATTTTACTAAAGGGAATTTTTCCCGATTTTCTGTATTCAATATGATATACCAAAAGTCAGGAAAAGTCAATAGTGGTTTAAAAGATTTTAAGATTTATTAATAATTGGTAAATATTCTGTTATTATTTGTACTTTTTACTTTCAAACTTTTGCACTACAATGTTCAAAGATTTTACAAAAATTGCCCCTTTTCCCGTAATTGTAAGCTTTTCTTCAAACAATTCAGCAAAACCGTTTGTAATTAATTCATTTTGATAATCTTCTTTAAAAAACATTGATAAATCAGCATTCTCATTTAATGCTATTAGCATAACTGCGGCAAAAGCAGAAATTTTGTTGCGTTTAGCAAAAGGTTCTAATTCATCACACAATAATTTTAAATCTTTAAATGCTGTAGAAAAAACTGCGGAATTCAACACAAAAACACTCCTTTTAAGATAATTTTACAACCAAAAATTAACAAAATCAACAAAAAAATCAACGGCTTTAAAATAATTATGATAATTTAATAAAAAAGTATTTGACTCGTTGACAAAAAACGCCTTATATGTTATTATAAGTGTATATATTTTAAGGTTCTTTGTGACTGACGGATAAGCGGAAAAACCGCATGGAGCAAAGAACATTTTAGCCGACCGTCTGGGCACACTGATTTCCTTTTGGGGTTGGTGCGCCTTTTATTATTTTTTTGGAGGTATTTTATGAAAAAAGTAGGCATTATTATGGGTAGCGATAGCGATTTACCTACCGTTGCTAAAGCTGTTGACACATTAAAAGAATTTGGTGTACCGTATGAGGTGCATGTATTTTCTGCGCATAGAACTCCCGTTGAAGCTAAAGAGTTTAGTGTAAATGCTCGAAGCAATGGGTTTGGTGCTATTATTGCCGCCGCCGGTATGGCAGCGCATTTAGCAGGCGCTATTGCAGCTAATACTACCCTACCTGTTGTGGGTATTCCAATTAATTGCGGAAAATTAGACGGTGTTGATGCGCTACTTTCAACTGTTATGATGCCTTCAGGTATTCCTGTTGCTACAGTTGCTATTGACGGTGCAGTCAATGCCGCTTTGTTGTGTATAGAAATGCTAAGCATTGGCGATGAAGAACTTGCACTAAAGCTTGACAATAAGCGTAAAGCAGATTCCGAAAAAGTTCTTGAAAAGAACAAAAAAATAGAAGAACAATTTAACAACTGATAATTTCACTTAGGAGGGTCCTACACAATGGGTGGCTTTTTTGGAGCTGTTTGTAAAGATGATGCTATTTCGGATGTCTTTTTCGGCACCGACTATCATTCTCACTTAGGCACACGCCGTGGCGGTATGGCGGCTTACGCCAGTGACGTTGGTTTACAGCGTGAAATTCATAATATTCAAAACTCACCGTTTAGAACAAAATTTGAAAATGTTTTTGAAGAAATGCACGGTAACTCAGCTATTGGCTGTATCAGCGATTTTGACCCACAACCCTTGCTTATACGTTCTAATATCGGAACGTATGCGATTTGTGTTGTAGGTTTGATTAATAATTCTGACGAGCTTATCAACAAATACTTATCTGATAACTGCGGTCACTTTGGAGCTATGACAGGTGGCAGAATCAACTCAACCGAGCTTGTTGCAGCTTTAATCAACCAGAAAGATAGCTTTGCTGAGGGTATTAAGTTTGCACAAGAATCAATTGACGGTACTGCCTCTATTCTTATTCTAAAAGATGATGGCGCAATTATTGCCGCAAGAGACCGACTTGGTCGAATTCCTGTACTTGTTGGCAAAAGCGAAAACGGATACTGCGTTTCTTTTGAATCATTCGCTTACCAAAAATTAGGCTTTGATGACGAAAAAGAATTAGGTCCCGGTGAAGTAGTTGAAATTACGGCCGACAGTTTAACACAGCTTGTAAAACCGGGTTCACAAAAAAAGATATGTGCTTTCCTTTGGAGCTACTTTGGTTATCCCACTTCTTGTTACGAAGGAGTTAACGTTGAGGTAATGCGCTACCGCAACGGTCAGATAATGGCACGTAACGATAAAGAATCCGGTATTGTTGATGATATTGATTATGTTGGCGGTGTGCCTGATTCAGGAACCCCACATGCAATAGGTTACTCTAATGAAAGCGGTAAGCATTTTGCTCGTGCATTCATAAAATATACACCTACTTGGGCAAGAAGCTTTACCCCGACACGTCAGCAAGAACGTCAGCGTGTTGCTAAAATGAAACAAATTCCGGTACATGATTTAATAACCGATAAAAATCTACTTTTTGTTGATGATTCAATCGTAAGAGGTACCCAATTAAAAGAAACGGTTGATTTTCTTTATGCTAACGGTGCAAAATCGGTTCATATGCGTTCAGCTTGCCCACCGATTATGTACGGATGCAAATATTTAAACTTTTCTCGTGCTACTAACGACCTTGAGCTTATTGCTCGCAGAGTTATTTTAGAGCTTGAGGGTGAAGAAGGTTTTAAATACATTAACGAATATAGCGATGCTAATACCCAAAGAGGTAAAAACTTAAGAAAAGTAATAGCTGATAAGTTTAATTTTGCCTCACTTGAATTTCAGTCGTTAGAGGGTATTATTGAGGCTATAGGAATTGACCGCAGTCAGCTTTGTACTTACTGTTGGGATGGAAAAGAATAATTTTGGAGGTTTAATATAATGGATAATTCACAATCAAAATCATATGCAGATGCAGGCGTTGATATTACTGCCGGCTACAAAGCTGTTGAGCTTATGAAAAAGCATATTGCAAGAACTAAAAACGCAGGATGTCTTGATGATGTTGGCGGTTTTGGCGGTTGCTTTGGTCTTCCTGTTGCAGGAATGGAAGAACCTGTATTGGTTTCAGGTACTGACGGTTGCGGAACCAAAGTTAAGCTAGCTATTCTTATGGATAAACACGACACAATAGGTGTTGACGCTGTTGCAATGTGCGTTAACGATATTATTTGTGTTGGCGCAAAACCCTTATTCTTCTTAGATTACATTGCTTGCGGTAAGAATATACCTGAAAAAATTGCAGAAATTGTAAGCGGTGTTGCTGAGGGTTGTGTGCAGTCAGGTGCCGCACTTATAGGCGGTGAAACTGCTGAGCATCCCGGTATGATGCCTGAGGAAGATTATGACCTTGCCGGTTTTGCAGTAGGTATTGTAGATAAGAAAAAAATTCTTGATAACACAACTATGGAAGAAGACGATGTTGTAATTGCACTTCCCTCTTCCGGTGTTCATTCAAATGGTTTTTCACTTGTTCGTAAGGTTTTTGATGTTGAAAACTGCGACCTTAATAAAACCTATGATGAGCTTGGCGGCAAATCAATAGGTGAAACATTGCTTACCCCAACTAAAATATATGTTAAACCCGTACTTGCTTTGCTCGATAATGTTAAGGTACGTGCTATTTCTCACATTACCGGCGGCGGCTTCTATGAGAATATTCCTAGAAGCATTCCTGATGGCTACGGTGCTGAAATTATAAAGAACAGTATTAAGGTTCTTCCTATTTTCGAATTACTTGCAAAAACAGGCAACATTCCCGAAAGAGATATGTACAACACATATAATATGGGCGTTGGTATGAGCATTGTAGTAGCTAAAGAAGATGCTGAAAAAGCACTTGAAATTTTAAAGCAAAATGGCGAAGATGCTTATATTATAGGTAAAATTGTTAAATCAGATTCAAAAATCACAATTATTTAGGTGTTAATATGAAAAACATAGCAGTTTTGGTTTCAGGCGGCGGCACAAATTTGCAAGCTTTGATTGATGCACAAAATAGCGGAATCATTAATTCGGGAAAAATTAATCTTGTTATTTCCAATAATCCTGATGCGTTCGCTTTGGAACGTGCTAAAAAAGCAAACATAAACACTGCAGTTTGTAATAAAAAAGAGCTTGGCGCTGATTTTGAAAGCGAATTAATTAAAATTCTTGAAGAAAACAAAACAGACATTATTGTTCTGGCAGGATTCATGTGCATTTTAAGTGAAAAATTCACTTCACATTTCGCAAACAGAATAATTAACGTGCACCCCTCACTTATCCCCTCTTTTTGCGGTAAAGGCTTTTACGGCTTACATGTTCACGAAGCCGCATTAGAATATGGCGTTAAGGTTACAGGTGCTACAGTTCATTTTGTTAATGAAATTCCCGACGGTGGAAAGATAATTATGCAAAAGGCTGTTGAAATTAAAGATGGTGACACACCTGAAATTCTGCAAAAAAGAGTAATGCAAGAGGCTGAGTGGAAAATTCTTCCACTAGCACTTGAAAAGGTTTGTAGCGAGTTAAACTAATAATTTGGAGGAAATATAAATGGAAATTATGACTATTGAAAAAGAACTTAATTCATTAGCCTACCACGGCAGAGGAATTTTAATAGGTAAAAGTGTAGACGGCAAAAAAGCTATTACTGCATATTTCATTATGGGCAGAAGCGAAAACAGCCGCAATCGTATTTTTGTTGAGGATGGCGAAGGTATTCGCACTCAAGCTTTTGATGAGTCTAAAATGACCGACCCCCACCTTATTATTTATGCACCTGTTAGAGTGCTTGGTAATAAAACAATTGTTACTAATGGTGACCAAACTGATACAATTTACTCTCTTATGGATCAGCAGATGACATTTGAGCAGTCTTTAAGAACTCGTGAGTTTGAAGACGATGCTCCAAACTTTACACCTCGTATTTCTGGTATTATAAGACTTGAAGACGGTGATATGAACTACGCACTTTCTATTTTAAAATCTGCAGACGGTGATGATGCTTCTTGCCAGAGATACACCTTTGCTTACAGTAATCCAATAGCAGGTAAAGCTAAATTTATTCACACCTATAAATGTGACGGTAATCCTCTACCGAGCTTTGAGGGTGAGCCAAAAACTATTGAGCTTCCTGATTGTGATATTGATACTTTAACAGATTTAATTTGGAAAAACTTAAATGCTGACAATAAGGTTTCTCTTTTTGTAAGATATATTAACCTTGAAAACGGCAAATACGAATCACGTATTGTAAATAAAAACGAGGCATAATATGAAACTTGAAAACAAAAGTATTATTTTTCTCGGCGACAGTATTACAGAAGGTCACGGCACTACAGGAGAAGATAAAGCTTTTCACCAAGTCGGAGGCCAAGCGGTCTTAGGAAGACAACATGAAGTGTC
>JAZREW010000154.1:0-10950 GCA_045661005.1 Acutalibacteraceae bacterium
CATAAGCTAGTAAGGTCCCCGGAAGACTACCGGGTTGATAGGCTACATGTGTAAGCGTAGTGATACGTGTGCTAGGTAGTACTAATAGACCGAGGGCTTGACCTATTTTTCAATCCTCACGCGTTACTTGTTCAGTTTTCAGGGTGTGAGCCCAACTTATGCACCATTAGCTCAGTTGGTAGAGCACCTGACTCTTAATCAGGGTGTCCCGGGTTCGAGTCCCTGATGGTGCACCACCTTGATTAAATCATCAGAAATGATGTTTTATATAAAGTACCACGAGCTTGGTATACGTGGCCCGTTGGTCAAGTGGCCTAAGACTCCGGCCTCTCACGCCGGCAACATGGGTTCGAATCCCGTACGGGTCACCATTTTTAAAAAAATTGCATATTATGGTATTAGATAGGGAAACCTATTTGATATATAGTGCCTCATGGCACACACGAAAAGTTGGTGTTGATTGCGGCGAGGGTCCACCCGTTCCCATCCCGAACACGGAAGTTAAGCTCGCTTGCGCCGAAGATACTTGGCGGGAAGCTGCCCGGGAAAATAGGTAGATGCCAACATTTTTGCCCTAATAGCTCAGTCGGTAGAGCATGCGGCTGTTAACCGCAGTGTCACAGGTTCAAGTCCTGTTTGGGGCGCCAAAAATCCCGTTCACGAAAGTGGGCGGGATTTTACTTTTTACTTCTTAGCACTTCACTCTTACTTCAAACAAGGTTTTGAATGGGATTTTTGGTAAGTAATAAGTAAAAGGTAAGAGGCATAAGTATTGCGACTTCGCCGCTTTTATGCTATAATACAGCCAAGGCGGTGACAATTATGATGATTTCTCCAAGTTGTTATAAAAAAATCGAAAATTATAGTTATTCTGAATTGTTAGAGGAACAGAGGAGATTATTTAAACATATTCTTGAACTTGAACTTAAAGTTGTTTTAGATGATTGCCATTTAGGGGATGGTATAATTAACCCAACATATAAACAACAACTTACATCTAATCGAGAATATTTGATTGTTTTAGAAGGTTTGATAAAAAATATAGAAGATGAAGCAAAAGAACAAGATTTTAGAAAACTTGTAGAAGAAGCATTAAGTAAAAGAGATAAATAACGGTTTTCAGGCACAATTCATTCGTGCCACTAAGTTCAAACTACTCAAAAGTCCCGTTCACGAAAGTGGGCGGGATTTTTACTTCTTACATCTTCACTCTTACCTCTGCCAAAATTCCTTGCGGGATTTTTGGAAAGTAATAAGTAAGAAGTAATAGATAATAAGTTCGGTGTGGCAACGCCACGAATTATAAAAATGCTCTGCATTGATTTATTTCCGCTTTTATGCTACGTAAAAAGCCGTGGATTTCACGGCTTATTTTTGTATACTAGGATTATTTGTTCTTTCTAGAAGATAGTCAACAGAAACATTAAAGTAGTCGGCAATTTTTATAAGTTCGTCTATGCCTGGCTCTCTTTCGCCAGTTTCATATCGACTAATGGTATTTTGATTGGTGTTTAAATCCATAGCTAATTTTAATTGTGAAATGCCTTTAGATTTGCGAATTTCTTTTAATCTCACGAAATCACCTCTTGACATTATTATCCCATATTGGTATAATAAAAATATCCCGATACGGTATATGACAAAGGAGCTTAATTATGAAAAAAACGGTTATAGTAATTATCGCCATAGCTATTGCGTTAGTGCTTTGTTTAAATATGTGTTCTTCTGGCATTAAATATTCTAATACAGATCAAGGTTTTCGTATAAAAGCAAAATGTAGTTATTCAGCAGGTGAATGTGTGGTAAAAGGAAGTATAAAGAACGACAATTCGACTAGCTATCATACCGTACAATTAAGAGCTTTAATTTATGATAATGCTGGAAACCTTATCGGTTCGGAAGGCTTTTTTATTAATGATATAAACGCAGGAGAGTCAAGTGATTTTCAAGAGTTTATTGAGGTTAATGAAAAACCTAGTAAGATGACTGTTGAGATTTTTGGATTATTGTAAAAATCATGAAAATGAGGATACTATATGGCTACAACAATTATTGTTATGGTTATAATAGCAGTTTTGCTAATTGACTATGTGAGAAATACTAAATAAAGGGGTATGGATATGGATATTCCAACTGCAATTGGGTTAGTTATAGGTGTAATGGTGGGATTGGCTATTATAACAAAACTTGAAAATAAAAATAAAAAGTAAATAATATTAAGAAAACCGGGTTTTTGATGGCTTACATTATGAGGATCATTTAAAACCTATCACCTAGAGTTGAACTAATGACCTAAAAAGAAAATGTTGTGTTCGCATTTTACGAGATAAAACACAAAAAGAAAGCAAGTCGAAAGACTTGCTTTCTTTAATGCAATTTGCTATGCTTGTGATATATTAGTGACAAACATACCTATATTAAATAAAGACACAAAACAAATTTGTGTCTTTTAAATTTTCTTACCATTATTATTTTATGATTTTTCTAAGTTTAACAATATTTTCTGAAATCGAATTGTTTTTTGAAAACATACTTGAAGTTCCTGCAACGAAAATATTTGCGCCTGCTTCGTTCATAAGTTTTGCATTTTCAAAGCTGACATTTCCGTCAACCTCAATTTCAATATCTTTATAACCGTAATTATCATGATACTCTCCTAAACGTTTTATCTTTTTTAATGTGGATGCAATTATCGGCGTTAAATGAGATTAATAATCAGCGAAAAAGAAAAGTTTAGAACATATTCGAAATCAAACAAAAGGGATGATTTTTACTTGTATAATTTAGAACGACAAGATGAAATAATGAAAATTCTTGAAAAAAGCAAAAGTATTAGCGTAACTAAATTGGCGAAGTTACTTTATGTGAGCCAACCCACCATTCGAAGAGATTTGACTATTCTTGCAGAGCAAGGAAAAGTACAGAGAACTCATGGCGGCGTAGTGCTAAGACGAGTTTCTGATGCCGAAATTCCATTAATGTATCGAGAAGATCAAAATAATTCCTTTAAGAAAGCTATTGCCGAAAAAGCGTCAAAGCTTATAAAAGATGGTGATGTTATTTTTCTTGATGCATCTTCAACGGTATCATATCTTATTCCGCATTTGGAAAAATTCAACGATATTATTGTGGTTACGAATAGTCCTAAAACATCTATAAAATTGGTGGAAATTGGCGTTAAAAATTATTGCACCGGTGGATTACTGCTAATGCATTCAATAGCTTTTGTTGGAAGTGAAGCAGAAAAATTTATAGCGAATATAAATGCAGATATATTTTTCTTTTCAAGCAGAGGTTATACAGAAGACGGTAAGATTACCGATTCTTCTGAAAGAGAAGTTACTGTTAAAAAGGCTATGCTAAAAAATGCTGACAAAAGTTATTACTTGTGCGATAGCAGTAAGAAAAATCGAAAGTATGCTTTTAACATTTGTGATGTAAAGGATATCGATGGTATTATAGACGAAAACTAACCGCTACGCAGTAACAAAGGCTATGTATTTTGATTTATGGTAAATTTTTTATAGAAAAGAGGGAGTATGTGAAAGATTTAAAATTACTGGTAGATGAATGTATTGCCGAATTGAATTCAATAGGAATTAATTGTGGTAGGATACGGAACATAGAAATTAACACCCGTGCTAAAAGCCGTTGGGGACAGTGTAAGACTGTGAAAACAGGCGTTTTTGATATAGAAATATCGGCTAGACTGCTTGATGATAATGTGGATGATCTGGCGGCGAAAAACACGATAATTCACGAGCTTTTACATACAGTTAAGGGGTGTCACGGTCATACAGGTAAATGGAAAATATTAGCGGAATATGTGAATAAAAAGTTTACGCAGTATAATATAAAAAACAATGATTATGGTTTTATTAATTATTAATTTTGATTTTATGCTGGATTTGTGGTATAATATTCCAAAACCATTTTTAAAATAAAGAGGAGACAAGCTGATGCGTTTAGTAGTTGCTATTGACTCATTTAAAGGGAGCCTTACATCCTTACAGGCGGGAAATGCCGTAAAGGATGCTGCTTTAAAGCTTGACAATACATCTGAGGTTTTCGTTAGAACGTTGGCTGACGGTGGGGAGGGCACGGTTGACGCTCTTTTTAACGGACTTGGCGGCAAAATTATAGAAATTTCCGTATCAGGCCCGCTATTAAAGCCCGTAAATGCTAAATATTGCATTTTGCAGGATGATTCTACTGCCGTTATTGAAATGGCATCGGCGGCGGGGATAACTTTGCTATCTTCCGAAGAACGCAATCCACTTTTAACCACAACTTACGGAGTGGGAGAAATGATTAAAGATGCAGTAAAAAGAGGCTGCCGTCATTTTATAGTTGGTATAGGAGGCAGCGCCACAAATGACGGTGGTTTTGGTATGCTTAATGCTTTAGGGTTTGAATTTTTGGACAAATCGGGCGAAAATATCCCTTTAGGCGCTAAGGGGTTAGAACATTTACATTCAATATCTACCGAAAATGTGATTGCCGAACTTAAAGAATGTACCTTCCGTATAGCTTGTGATGTTACAAATCCGCTTTGTGGCGGTAATGGTTGCAGTGCTGTTTTTGGTCCGCAAAAAGGCGCTACACCTGAAATGGTTGAAAAAATGGATGGTTGGCTTAAAAACTATGCTACAATAGCTAAAACGGTATCTTCTAAAGCGGACCTTAATTATCCCGGTGTTGGTGCGGCGGGCGGACTTGGATTTGCCTTTTTAACTTTTACAAACGCTACTTTAGAATCGGGTGTTAATATTATTTTAGATGAAACCAATCTTGAAGAATATATAAAAAATGCGGATTTGGTTGTTACCGGCGAGGGTAGGTTGGATTCGCAAACGGTTATGGGTAAGGCGCCTATCGGTGTTGCAAAGCTTGCGAAAAAGTACGGTAAAAAAGTAATTGCTTTTTCGGGATGTGTAACCGAGGATGCAGAGGTATGTAACGACCATGGAATAGACGCTTTTTTCCCCATTATGCGAACGGTTGTAACATTAGAAGAGGCGTTGAATACTGATAATGCATATAAAAATCTATCAAGCACAGCTTATCAGGTTTTAAGGCTTATAAATATATAAAAATCAATGTGTTTGATTTTGTATTAAGTATAGGGATGGTGCTGATTAAATGGTTGATTGTGAAAAAATTCTTGAAAGAATAGAAAAAAACGAAAAACAGTATATAAAATTTTGGCAAGAGCTTTGCGCTATTGAAAGCCCTACAGATTATAAAGCGGGTGTAGATGCGGCTGGCAACTATATTATAGAAAAGGCAAAGGCTTTAGGCTGGCTTGTTGAAAAACAAGAGCAAAAGATATCGGGCGACTGCGTTTGTATAACTATGAATCCCGATGCGAAAGAGGCGCCGATATGTCTTTCAGGTCATTTAGATACGGTTCATCCTATAGGCGATTTTGAAGAACCTGTTGTGAAAATGGATGATGAAAAAATATACGGTCCCGGTGTGGCTGACTGTAAGGGTGGAATTGTGGCGGCTTTTTTGGCGATGTCGGCTTTATACGAAGAAGGATTTCGTAAGCGACCTATAAAGCTGATTTTGCAGTCGGATGAAGAAACAAGTAGTGCAGAAAGTAATAAAACCACAGTTGAATACATGTGTGAATGCGCTCGTGATGCAGTTGCGTTCTTAAATTGTGAGCCTAATGCTAAGGGTTATGTTGTATTAAAAAGAAAAGGAATAGCAAAGTACAACTTCCAAATTACAGGCAAAGCCGCACATGCAGGTGTATGCTTTGACGGTATAAGTGCAATAACCGAGGCGGCACACAAAATTATTGAACTTGAAAAATATAAGGATAAAGACGGAATCACAGCAAATTGCGGTATAATTTCGGGCGGAACAAAGATAAATACGGTTCCTGAATCTTGTAGTTTTATGGTAGATTTCAGATTTTCAAATGATTCTGAGCTTTGTGAAGTAAAACGCATTGCTCAAAAAGTAGCTGAGACCTCTTATGTTGAGGGAACTACCTGCGAGCTTGTTCTAGAGGTGTTAAGAGACGCTATGGAACTTACAGACAAAAACATTAAATTGCTTGAAAAGGTGAATGAAATTTTTGAAAAAGTGAATTTGCCCGTACTTGCAAGAACCTCTGGCGCTGGTGGTTCTGATGCCGCATACACAACGCAGAAAGGCATTCCCACTTTGGACTCAATCGGTGTTGAGTATGGATATATTCATACAAAAAATGAGTATGCAATAATTTCATCATTAAAAGAAGCGGCAAAAAGATTGGCGGCAATTTGTTATTATATATAAAACTTAAACCTCGCATATTTGGCGGTTTGAATTGAGGGTGTGGTCGCTGTCTTATGGATAAAGCTAGCTATTTTGTTGACATTTTTTGGTGTATTTAGTATAATGTATTAGATTATTATGTTAGTTTGAGTTTGGCTAAGAAAGGTTTTATATATAATGATTTGTAATAATATTTTAGAGGCTATGGGTAACACACCTATGATACGTTTAAATCATATGACGGGGCCTAATGATGCTGAGGTACTTGTGAAATTTGAGGGGCTTAATGTAGGCGGCTCAATTAAAACACGTACTGCGTATAATATGATTTGCGATGCCGAGAAAAAAGGTCTTATTAATAAGGACACGATTATAGTTGAGCCTACAAGCGGCAATCAGGGTATTGGTCTTGCTTTGGTTGGTGCGGTGCGTGGCTATAAGGTAAAGATAATTATGCCCGATTCGGTTAGCGAAGAACGCCGTTTGCTTGTTAAGCAGTACGGCGCAGAGGTTATTCTTGTGCACGATGCGGGCAATATAGGTCTTTGTATAGAAGAATGCTTGCAGATGGCTTTAAAGCTTAAGGCGGAAAATCCAAATGTATTTGTACCGCAACAGTTCGAAAATCCCGCAAATCCTGAAATACAGCGCAATGCTACCGCAAAGGAAATTTTAGAACAGGTTAACGGTGAAATTCACGGTTTTTGTTCGGGCATTGGCACAGGCGGCACTATTACAGGTATTGGCGAAGTGTTAAAACATGCAAATCCCAATATTACTATTTGGGCGGTAGAGCCTGAAAATGCCGCTATACTTTCGGGCGGTTCTATAGGCACCCATGTTCAAATGGGTATTGGTGACGGTATTATACCAGAAATTCTTAACCAGAATATTTATAATGACGTTTGTATTGTAAAGGATGAAGAGGCTTTGCAGGCTTCTAAGGATTTGGCCGCTAAAGAGGGTATACTTTGCGGTATATCAAGCGGTACTAATGTAGCTGCGGCAATTCGTCTTGCCCATAAATTAGGCAAAGGCAAAACGGTTGTAACAGTATTGCCGGATACTGCTGAGCGTTATTTTTCTACACCTTTATTTGAATAGTGAAAAGCCCGAATTTTATTTCGGGCTTTTGTTGTAAAACGGATTTTTAAAATTAAGGGAGCGACCAATATGCCAAAAATTCTTGAGCAAATAAAACACACGGTAGATACTACAATTCCTGACAGACAGGATTTACCACACGGATTACACCCTAGAATAGACTATATTTTACTTGTTCTTCGTAATATTTTTGTGGGTGCCGCTGTGGTGCTGTTTATAGCGGCGTTTTTTGTGGATGAAGTACAGAATATTATTAAATCTGTGGGATATTTTTGCGGAGCGGCGGCGTATATCTTTGAATGCTTAGCGGTTACCGATTGTTTTCAAACTAAAGTTCCCCATACCGAAATGTTTATGGTTTATTGTTTCGGACCGCTTTATCTGCTTATGGGGTTTGGCTACATATTTTGGCATTAAATGGAGTGGGTGAATATGAGTGAAATTATGAAACTTGAAACAAAAAATAAACCTTTATTAATTGCTTATTCCCGTCTTGAAGAGATAGAGTTGCCGCAAAATTCAGCCGAATTTTTCAAAGCAGCTTGCAAAGCGAGTTTTGACGGAATTAAGGGCGATGTGGCAGTAACCAAGGATAAAAAGCTTATTATGTGCCATGATGATGGTTTCCTTTTTGATGAAAACGGCAGATTTTATCCGCCTACAACATACGAAGAGGAATGCAGGGCAGAATTAATAGAAAAATTCACATTTGAAGAATGTATAAATATTGAATTTAATATGCCTGCCGCATTTGAAAGCTTGGGTTATTACGCTAAAATAACCGACCTTGAAACCTTTATAAAAATATGCGCCGAAAACGGAAAAATAGCATACATTACTTTGCGTGATAAGGAAATAGATGTTTTAGTTAACGAGACCTATGAGCTACTTAAAAAGTATAATATGGTAGAAAGATGCATAATAAATTCATTCAGTCTTGATACCTTGGCGGCTATGAGAAAATTAGATAAAAATATACCGCTTTCTAATGTGTTTGGTCCGAATATTCCAATTACTAAAGAAAGGGTAGATAATATAATTCCTTTAGGCAACTGTATTCTTTGTGCTTTTTGGGCAATAGAAGAGGTTTGTGGTGATAGATTTTACGAGCAATCACATGATGCTATGATTTATGCTAATGCTAAAGGCATAGAACTGCATCTTGCTCACGCTTTTGATAAAGAAACTCTGGAAAAAGCAAAGGCAAATGGTTTTACAGGCTTTCAATGCTTTAGTACAAAGGTATTGTAATTACGCTAATAAAAAACTGAAAATTTTCTTGTTTTAAGGCGTATAATTGATTAAACCGCATTTAAATTTAAATTGAAATATTTTTAATAGTATGATATACTTACAAGATAAAATAACTTTAAAAGATTGGGTGTGGAAGTAATGAACATAGGTATTAATCCGCAACATTTTCAAAAAGCTGCATTGTGGGAAGAAGACAGAAGTATTTTTGAAACTTTTGACTTGGTTTCGGATGCCGGATTTAAGTGCTTGGATTTTAGCATAGGTGACAGAGCGGTTGCCGAAAAGGTTGCAGAGTATATAAATCTTAAAGGTATTACGGTAGGTCAAAGCCATATGCCTATGAACAGATACGCTAAAAAGGATTTTGAAGAGTTTAAAAAGGACGTTATGTGCCATGCAGAAAACGCAAAGCTGTACGGCAGTAAAATACTTGTAGTTCATGGCGATGAGTATGATTATAGTTCGGTTTACTCACGCAAAACCGCCCTTGAATTTAATTATAAGCTTTCTTACGATTTAGTAGACTTTGCTGCTAAAAACGGTATGAAAGTAGCGTTTGAAAATGTGTTTGATGAAAAGGAAGTAGCAAAGGGCTGGCGTTATAGCTCGTTTGTTGATGATTTATGCGACCTTGTTGATAAATATAATAGTGACCATGTTGGTATTTGTTGGGATACAGGTCACGCCAGCGCTCAGTACAAATATAAAAATATAGAAGCTATGCGAATAGCTGGAAAAAGGATTATTGCTACTCATATACACGACAATATATATGACCTTGATTTGCATTTGTTCCCGTTTTTGGGCGAAATAGATTGGAAAGAGCTTATGCGTGCTTTAAAAGAAGTAGGTTATACGGGCGATTTCTCACTTGAATTGGTTTACGACCGTATACCAAAGGCTTTGGCGCCTGACTTTTTAAAGGTTTTATATAAAACCGCAGAGTACATTACAACATTAGAATAGTAAAAAAGTTACATTAACAGGGTGTTAAAAAATAGGAGTTTAAAATGGAATTTTATTTAAAACCTAAGCTTTTTGAGGCTGTTAAGGGTTATAATAAGGGACAGTTTGTTAACGATATTATTGCAGGTATTATTGTTGCAATAATTGCGTTGCCGTTATCAATTGCGTTAGCGTTGGCATCGGGTGTTGAGCCTGCATGCGGTGTTTATACAGCAATAGCGGCAGGATTTATAGTGTCACTTCTTGGTGGCAGTAATGTTCAGATAGCAGGTCCTACGGCGGCGTTTGCTACCGTTGTGGCAGGTATAGTTGCCACAACGGGTATGGAGGGTTTGTTTATAGCAACCGTTATGGCGGGTATAATGCTTGTGCTTATGGGTATATTTAAGCTCGGCACACTTATAAAATTTATACCGCACACTATAACGGTAGGCTTTACTGCAGGTATTGCAGTTACAATATTTTTAGGGCAGATAAAGGACTTTTTAGGTCTTACTTACAAAAGCGGTATAAAACCTATTGAAGCGATAGAAAAGTTAGAAGCAAACATTGAGTTTATAGATACTTTTACATGGCAGGCAGTAGTGGTAGGATTAATAAGCTTAGCTATTTTAATTTTTTATCCTAAAATTGAAAAAAGAATACCACCATCTTTAATTGCAGTTATTGTTTCTGCACTTGCTGTAAGGTTTATTCCTGTTTTAGATAAAGGTGTATTTACTATAGGTGAGCTTTACGAAATACCATCAGGCTTACCTAAGGTTGATTTTGCAGGATTTGATATAAGTGTTTCAAAAATAATAGAGCTTTTACCTAATGCGTTTACAATAGCAATTCTTGCGGCAATAGAATCTTTACTTTCTTGCGTTGTGGCAGACGGTATGGTTAATGCAAAACACAATTCAAATGCCGAGCTTACTGCACAGGGTATTGGTAATATAGCTTCGGTATTTTTTGGCGGTATACCCGCTACGGGTGCCATAGCCAGAACTGCGGCCAACATAAAAAACGGTGGCAGAACACCCGTTGCAGGTATGGTACATTCTCTAGTTTTGTTGTTGGTGTTATTATTCCTTATGCCTGCCGCAAAGCTTATACCCATGCCTTGCATTGCGGCTATACTTTTTATTGTAGCTTATAATATGAGCGAATGGCGCAAGTTTGTAAAAATTGCTAAAACCAAGGTGATAACAGATATTGCGGTGCTTGTTTTAACCTTTGCACTTACTGTGATTTTTGACCTTGTTGTAGCAATAGCAGTAGGCTTAGCACTACACATAATCATCTTATTATATAATAGAATTAGAAAAGGAAAGAAAGTTTAATGTTTAGCGTAATATTCGATATGGATGG
>JAZREW010000155.1:0-6507 GCA_045661005.1 Acutalibacteraceae bacterium
ATTTGGTGCACGCAGAGCACACGGCTACGGTGCGGCTTACTACGGCGCAAGAGCGGCTATTATTGGCGGATGTAGCGGTACTTCTTGTATGCTTACCGCTAAGGATTTTGGCGTTAAAGTATCGGGTACAATGGCTCATAGCTGGGTACAGCTTTTTGATGATGAATATACCGCATTTAAAACCTATGCAGAAAAGTATCCTGATAGTTGTCTGTTACTTGTTGACACTTACAATGTGTTGAAATCAGGTATTCCTAATGCTATTAAGGTTTTTGACGAGGTTTTAAAGCCTTTGGGTAAGCGTCCTGTTGGTATTAGAATTGATAGTGGTGATATTACATACATCACAAAGAAAGCCCGCAAAATGCTTGACGATGCAGGTTATCCAGATTGTAAAATATGCGTTTCTAACTCTTTGGATGAATATCTTATACGTGATATGATTTTCCAAGGCGCACAGGTTGATACGTATGGTGTAGGTGAGCGCCTTATTACTGCTTCAAGTGAGGCGGTTTTCGGCGGTGTTTACAAGCTTTCGGCTGTTGAAAACTGCGGTGAGATAATTCCAAAAATTAAAATCAGTGAAAACGCTGCTAAAATTACAATACCTGGAGTTAAAATTCCGTGGCGACTTTATGACCGTGAAACCGGCAAGGCTATAGCAGACGTAATTACTACGGGCGATGAGAAGATTGACAGTTCTGAACCGTATGAGATTTTTGATCCTGACCACACTTGGAAACGCAAGGTTGTAACAAATTTTGTGGCTAAAAAGTTACAGGTTAAAATATTTGAAAGCGGTAAACAGGTTTATGAAAATCCTGCAGTTTTAGATATTGCTAAGCATTGTAAGGAACAGGTTGAATCTATGTGGGATGAGGTTACAAGATTTGAAAACCCACACACATATTACGTTGACCTTTCTGAAAAGCTTTGGGATTTACGTCATACCTTATTGAATAAACACAGAGTTAAGGAGTAAAAAAATGAAAAAAATCATTTGTTTAATTTTATCACTAGCTTTAGTTTTTAGCTTTGCCGCTTGTGGCAAGGAAAAGGAAGAGGTAAAAGAAAATTCTGTTGATATTGAGTATTTTGCAAAGCTAGGTCAAATACCTGAATGCGAATACAAATTAGGTGCAGATGTTGAAACTTTAAAGGATGAGCTTTCTAAACAGGCTGAAGAAAATGACACTTATTATGAGGTTCAAGAGGGTGAAGAAACTGTGCTTGTTTATGATGGTAAGCATAACTTCTATTATCTAAAGGATGAAGAAGAAGCGGGCATATCATACATTGCAAGCTATGATAATGCTTTCGGTTTTGAAATTGGTGAAATAAGCCTTACAGTAAAAGAGGCTTTAGGCGAAATTGATTTTGTTGAAGAAGAATTAAGTTCAGACAATGCATTCTTTATTTTTGGCGCACAAAACGGAAGTGTTATAAAGTGCGAAATAGGTAAAAATACACTTATGTTTGTATTTGATAATAACGCTTTATGCGCTACTGCATTGTTTGTAACTGAAAAATGGTAATCTAAGGAGTTATAATGACAGAAATTAAAGAAAACACATTGAATATGCCATTGTTGGCTTTGCGTGGGTTGGTTGTTTTTCCAAAAACCGTAGCGTCTTTTGATGTTGCAAGAAAAAAATCTGCCAATGCGTTAGCTGCCGCAATGGAAACTAATCGTACTCTTTTTGTGGTTACACAGAAGGACTTTTATGCAGAAGACCCAACCGTTAACGATTTATATACTATTGGATGTGTTGTAAGGGTTAAACAAGTATTAAAGGTTTCTGATAATTTAGTAAAGGTTCTTGTTGAGGGTTTATACCGAGCTTCGTTTACAAATTTCAGAGCCGGCAAAAATTATTTTACTGCAGATGTTTCAAGGTGTGAGGAAAAAGCAGTTACTAATCGTGAAATATACAGAGAAACACTTATAAGAAGAATTAGAACGCAGTTTCATAAATACATTTCGGTTTTGCAGGGTATAGCACCCGATGTCGCTATGACTGTGGATAATCTCGATGATTTAGGTTATATTTCTGATTTTATTGCATTTAACATACCTGCACCTTTTGATGATAAACAGTATGTTTTAGAGCAACTTTCACCTGTAAAGCGTGCTAAAATCTTGCTTGAATTGCTTGATAAGGAACGTGAAATAGGCGAAATTGACCGTAAGATTAACGAAAAAACACGTTCTGCTATTGATGAAAATCAACGTGAGTATTATTTGCGTGAGCAGATGCGTGTAATAAGCACAGAGCTTTACGGTGATGATTCGGCTGATGAAATTGATAACTATTATGCTAAAATCGATGCTTTAGATGCTGATGATTCGGTAAAGGAAAAGCTACAATCTCATGTGGCAAAGCTTTCAAAAATGCCTAACGGTTCGCATGAGGGAACGGTTGAAAGAGGGTATCTTGATACTTGTCTTTCTTTGCCGTGGCGTACCTATAGCGCTGTAGCTGTAAATGTTAAGCGTGCAGAAAAAATATTAAATCGTGATATTTACGGTATGGAAAAGGTAAAAGAGCGTATTTTAGAACTGCTTTCAGTATATGCGCTTTCCCCCGATATTAAGGGACAGATTATTTGTCTTGCGGGTCCTCCCGGTGTTGGTAAAACCTCAATAGGTAAAACTATTGCCGAGTGTATGGGCAGAAAGTTTGCACGCATTTCGCTTGGCGGTATTCACGATGAAGCCGAAATCAGAGGTCACCGCAAAACCTATATAGGCGCTATGCCGGGCAAAATTATTAATGCAGTTAAACAGGCGGGTAGTGGTAATCCGCTTATATTGCTTGATGAGATTGATAAGCTGGGCAACGATTATAAGGGCGACCCTTCATCTGCTTTGTTAGAGGTGTTAGATCCTGAACAAAACGGTACTTTTGTAGACCATTTTGTAGAAATACCTTTTGATTTAAGCCATGCTGTATTTATTGCTACTGCAAATAATATAGAAACCATTCCGGCTCCTTTGCGTGACCGTATGGAAATTATTGAGCTTTCTACCTATTCACGTGAAGAAAAGTTTAACATCGCTACAAAGCATCTTGTGAATAAGCAGATTGAAAGACACGGTTTAAAGAAAAATCAAATACGTTTTTCTGATGGTGCAATATATTCGCTTATAGATTTTTACACACGTGAATCGGGCGTTAGAAAGCTAGAGCGTAGCATCGCATCGCTTTGCAGAAAAGCGGCTAAAATGATAGCTTCGGGCGAGACTGCTAAGGTTTCAATTAAATATGATGATGTTGTGAAGATGCTTGGAAAGCATAAGTACAAGCCAGAGGTTATTTTAGAAAAAGATGAAATTGGTGTTATTAACGGACTTGCCTGGACTTCGGTAGGCGGTACCATAATGCAACTTGAAGTTGCGGCAATGCCCGGTACGGGTAAAATAGAACTTACAGGTTCATTGGGCGATGTTATGAAAGAATCTGCTCATGCGGCGGTAAGCTATGTTAGGTCTAATGCCCATAAATACGGTATTGACCCTGATTTTTATAAAAATCAGGATATACATATCCACGCAACCGAAGCGGCAGTTCCTAAGGACGGTCCATCGGCAGGTGTAACAATTACTACTGCGCTGGTTTCTGCTTTAACTAATACCCCAATAGCACGTGATATTGCTATGACAGGTGAAGTTACAATAAGAGGTAGAGCTTTAGCCATAGGCGGATTAAAGGAAAAGGCTATGGCGGCATATACAGGTGGGGTTAAAACGGTATTTATACCAAAAGAAAACGAACCAGACCTTGAAGATGTAGATGCAATAGTTAAAGAAAAAATTAATTTTATACCTGTAGCACATGTTGAAGAAATTATTGAAAAAGCGCTTGTTAAAAACGTTAAAATTGATAATTCTTCTTGGAATATTAATAGTGGCTTGCTTTCAAATTCAACCGCAAGTGACGGTTTGAGACAATAGGTGGGAAAAATGAATTTTAACAATGCAAAATATGAAAAATCGTTTGGTACATTTTCTCAGTTAGAAGCTTCCGACTTGCCCGAAATTTGTTTTTCGGGCAGGTCTAATGTTGGTAAATCCTCCTTAATTAATAAGGTTTTAGGCAGAAAAGACATTGCACGTGTAAGCTCTAAACCGGGAAAAACGGTTACAATTAACTTTTTCTTGTTAGAAAATTTGCGTCTTGTTGACCTGCCCGGTTACGGCTATGCTAAGGTAGCAGATGCAGAAAAGATGCGTTGGTCTGAGCTTATGGAAGGGTATTTCGGTAGTGGCAGAAATATTAAAATGGTATTTCAGCTGGTTGATATGCGCCATCCCGTACAAGAGTTCGACCTTTCAATGATTGACTTTTTAAGCCAAATGGGAATACCATATACAGTAGTTTTAACTAAGGCAGATAAGCTGAATAAATCCGAAACCGAAAAACGTTTGAGCCTAGTAAAAGAGGAATTAGGCGAGTTTGCGGATGAGGTGCCGATTATTCCGTTTTCTGCACTTAAAGGTACCGGCGTAGAGGATATTAGAAAGATTATTGAGGGCATAGCAGAATAGATTAGTGTTTCACTATCTATTAAAGGAGAATTTTCAAATGAAAGCCAAAAAAATTGATATGGTTAATGGACCTTTGTTAAGAAGCATCATAAGCTTCACAATTCCCATTATATTAACAGGCGTGCTACAGTTGTTTTTTACTGCCGCTGACTTAATGGTGGTAGGTAGATACTGCGGTAGTAATTCTGTAGGTGCAGTAGGTTCTACAACATCTTTAATTCATCTTATTATTAACGTTTTTATAGGCGTTTCTATGGGCGTTGGTGTTTGTACAGCTCAGGCTTTGGGCGCTAAGGATGATGAAGCGGTTTCAAAAACCGTTCATACTGCAATTCCAACAGCCATTATATGCGGTGTTTTCTTAACGATTTTTGGTTATTTTAATTGCGAGGCTTTGCTTAGGTTAATGTCTTCACCCGAAGAGTTACTAGAACTTTCTTCTCTTTATTGCCGTATCTATTTTTTAGGCATGTTAGCAACAATGCTGTATAATTTTGGTGCGGCAATTTTGCGTGCGGCGGGCGATAGCCGTTCACCGCTTATATTTCTTACAATATCTGGCGTTTTGAATGTTGTTCTTAACCTGATTTTCGTTATAATATTTCATTTGGATGTTGCGGGTGTTGCACTTGCTACAATCATCTCTCAGTATTTATCTGCTATACTTGTAATGATTTCGCTTTTTAAGCGTAAGGATGCATGTAAGCTCACCTTAAAAGCTCTTAAAATTCATGGCTGTGTGCTTGGCAAAATACTGCGTGTAGGTGTGCCGGCAGGTATTCAAAGCTCTTTGTTTTCAATATCCAATGTAATAATACAGTCTTCTGTGAATACATTTGGTAATATAGCTGTTTCGGGATGCGCTGCCGCTTCTAATGTAGAAGGTTTCACCTATACGGTTATGAATTCATTTTATCAAACATCTTTAAATTTCACAGGGCAGAATGCGGGCGCTGGCGATTACAAGCGGTCGCTGAAGGTTTTAAAGCTGTGCTGTGTTTTAGTTTCTGCTTGCGGAATAGTAATGGGATTTTTGACTTTTGCTTTTGCAAAACCGTTGCTTGGAATATATATTACAGATTCGGCAGAAGCAATTTCTTATGGTGTAATAAAGCTTACATATATAGGTTTGCCGTATTTTATATGTGGTTTAATGGAGGTTACAACCGGCGGCATTCGTGGTATGGGGGTTTCAACTCCACCTATGTTTATAAGCATTCTAGGTGTGTGTGGGGTTAGACTTTTGTGGATTTTCACCGTTTTTACAGACCCTCGTTGGCATTCGCTTGAAAGTTTATTCTTTTCGTATCCGATTTCGTGGTTTGCAACTTTTATAGGTCAGATTATTATTTATTTTGTTATATACAAAAATCGACTACACTTTAATCCAATGCGTAAAGATTTAACTAGTTGATTATGTTCTGTTTCTGTTGATAAATTTGATTGACAATTTAAAGCTAAAATGTTATAATACATAACGTATAGTTTAAAAGGCGATGATAGAGAGAAGTACCTTTGTAAACGGTGTTAAGTGAGTTGCAGTTAGTGAAAATGCAGCCATACGCATAAGGGGAATAACACTCTGTAGCCGCAATCTGAAAAGCTATGGCTTAGTAGGTGCGCCGTATGGATGCGTTAAATCTTTTGAGTGATTGTTTTATATAAACAATAAATTGGGTGGCACCACGGATTATTGCGTCTATTCGTCCTGATATTTTGGACTAATAGGCGCTTTTTAATTCGATTTTTGTAGAAATGAGGAATTTTATGAAACATACTGATATTATTGATATTTTTGAAAAGGAAGAGTTTATTGGAACTAAAGCTACCGTTTGCGGTTGGGTTAGAACTTCAAGAGATTCTAAAAACATGGCTTTTTTAGAGCTTAACGATGGAACAAGTCTTAAACATTTACAAATAGTAATAGATAAAGCAGTTTTGAGTGAAATTTCCGAATT
>JAZREW010000156.1:0-6451 GCA_045661005.1 Acutalibacteraceae bacterium
GCTCGTTCATAACCTCTATAAGTGCGTTGTCATAGTCGCCGTAGGGTGGGCGCAAAAGGGTAGGACATACGCCTGTTATGCTTTCGATTTTTTGGTTGCAGCTTTCAATTTCGTCCTTCATCTGCTCTTTCGAAAGTTGTGGCATGTGCGGGTGTGTGTTTGAGTGGTTTTGTATCTGATGTCCTGCATCGTGCAAAGATTTTACCGATTCGGGATACTTATCCACCCAAGCACCTACAACAAAAAAGGTTGCAGGCACTTTGTATTCTGCTAAAATATCAATTAATTGCTGGGTGTCATCGTTACCCCAAGCCGCATCAAAGCTGATTGCGATTTGTTTTTTATCGGTTTTAACGCAATAAATCGGTAAAAGGCGATTAGAGTTTGCAAACACATTAATCGAGCCTATAATTGCAATTGTAAGCGACAAAACAAGGCAAATAGCAAACATTAGTTGTTTTTTTGTAATTATTAAACATTTCATAAAAAAGCACCTCGGTAAATTTTATGCCGAGGTGTTTGTACTATATTATATTTATTGTTGCTTAATTTTATAAATTGAGTTATAATTACTATGGATTTATAAAATTTTATTTTACGGTGATGAAAATGGCAGTTAAGATTTCTCCGTCTGTGTTGACAGCGGATTTTTTAAGTTTAAAGGATGATATTGCACGTCTTGAGGCGGCGGGTGCTGATATGTTGCATCTTGATGTTATGGACGGTATATTTGTACCGAACATTTCGTTTGGTGTTCCTGTTATAAAATCAATAAAAAAATATTCCAACATCCCGCTTGATGTTCACTTGATGATTGACAGACCGCACAGATACATAAAAGAATTCGCAGCTGTTTCAGATATTTTAGGTTTTCATTACGAGGCGGGCAGTGATGTAGCGGCAACTTTAAAAGAAATTAGAGCATTGGGTTGCAAGGCTTGTCTCACAATTAAACCCTGCACAAAGCCTGAAGAAATTTTTGAATTTTTACCGCTTTGCGATATGGTGCTTGTTATGTCTGTAGAGCCGGGATTTGGCGGACAAAAATTTATGCCGTCTGCATTAGAAAAACTTTCTGTTTTGAGAGATGAATGCAAAAAACAGAATTTGAGTATCGACCTAGAGGTAGACGGTGGCATAAACACCGAAACTGCGCCCTTGGCGGCAAAAGCAGGTGCTACAGTTTTAGTTGCAGGCAGTTTTGTTTTTTCTGATAAAATGGAAGAAAACGTAAAGTTTATAAAATCACTTTAAAAATGCTTTACCGTATATCGATACTGCGTTGTTATAAATCAGCGGTTTACCGTATTCACGTACATATTCGGCATAAATATGCGAATTTAGTGGTTTTATATTTAATTCGCTTATATGTGAAAGTGTGTGGTTACTTTCCAAAATTAGCACAAAGTTACCGCACAGGGAATATAATGAGCTTTTAATGTGGCAAAATTTATTATTTTTATAAAGCGAGAGTATAGCGTTGGTTAAGCTCTCGCTATTTTTAAAGTTTAGTATATATTCTTTAGAGGTATGTTTTGTGTTACTGTAAACGGTTATATCGCAACCTTTGTTTTTATGTGCAGTTATTTTAGCAGTTATTTTATCTTGGTTTGAAAAGAACTCATAGTAAGGCAGTATATCGTACAAAAGAAAATATAGAGCAAGTTTTGCACCGGCGGTTGCGTTTTGCAGATTTTTATAATTTTCAAAGTAATGTATAACCTCGGTGTGTGAAAGCCTGATTTCTATTTGGTGCGTGTTTATTTTACAAACTTTCATAAAATACACCTCAAAAGATTAAAAGTTATATAATGTGACAAAACTAATAAACATAAATTTGTTTTATTTAATGGAGTTTTGTTATGAAGAAGATTGAACAAAAAACAAGTGTACGAGTATTTTTAAAATCAATGTTGTATACTGCCGCTGCGATAGCTCTAATAATTATAGGTTACTTTTCTGCGGGATATTTTTTTGCTTAACGAAAGCTGAAAAAGCTAAGTGATTTAACTTAAAATTATAAATATATTTTAATTTTTAACTGCTTTAATATAATAATATGTTGAATTTAAAAAAACGGTGAAAAAGATTATTTTAAAATATAAATATTATTTTAAAAAAAACCTTGACATTGCAGTTTAAATGTGGTATATTATTTAGGCGCTTGAAAATGCTGGTGTAGCTCAGTTGGTAGAGCAGCTGATTTGTAATCAGCAGGTCGGGGGTTCGAGTCCGTCCACCAGCTCCAGTTTTAAGCTCAATTGAATATGGGAGATTTCCCGAGTGGCCAAAGGGGACAGACTGTAAATCTGCTGGCTTCGCCTTCGGTGGTTCGAATCCACCATCTCCCACCAAACAAAAAAGACATCCGCTAGGATGTCTTTTTTGTTGGTGAACTAAGTGTTTCGCAAACGAAACGATAAGCGCCTACGGCGTGAAGCATCCCAAGGATGTGAAGTGTGCCTACGGCACGATAAGGAAACGAAACACTTAACTTCACTTTGTGCGATAAAACAATACTTCACTATGCCGTAAGGCATAACTTCATGCAAGGCAAAGCCTTGCGCTTCACTAAAAACTATAGTATAATGGATATATAGGAAGTGATTAAATGTCTGAAAGCAAATTGCGTGATATGTCGTTAGATTTCGCCGTATCAATTATAAATCTCGTTAAAGACCTTAAACTCAAAAAAGAAAACATTATCTCTAACCAGATTGGCAGAAGCGGAACCTCAATCGGTGCAAATATCCGTGAAGCTCAATATGCTCACAGCAAAGCAGACTTTGTATCTAAACTTCAAATAGCCCTCAAAGAAGCAAACGAAACAGGATATTGGCTTGAACTTTTATATAAAACAAATCACATTGACGAAATAACATACAAAAATCTCGACTCGGTTTGCACAAGCATTCGTGTAATGCTGATTTCATCGGTAAATACAGTTAAATCAAAGTCATAACCTCCGGCTAAGCCGGAGGTTATGACTTTTAAATTAAAATTTCAGTAGCAAAACAAGCTCGTTTCACCTAACTTTTTCCATCATCACCGCTGCCACTGTCGGAAGAATCGTCATCATCCTTTGAGCTTGGTGGTTCGGTGGCGGTGTTGTCAGAACTTGTGCCGTCAGAACTAGTATCATCAGACGAAGTATCGTCTGAGCCAGTATCGCTAGAGCTTGAGTCTTCTGAAGAGGAAGAACTTGAACTACTGCTGCTTGGTTCACTGTCAGACGGTGTTTGAGGTGGTGTGGGCTCAGGCTCAGGCTGAGATGGGGTTTGCGGTGTTTCAGGTATTATGAAATCCTCGGCAGGTGAACACATTAAGAAATATTCTGCAATTCCCTTAGCAATAGCTTTTGCCTTTGTAGTGTTGGCAGAATCGTTTGTAATATTGCCGTAATCGTATGAATTCGTAATAAATCCGTTTTCTGTAAGAACTACGGGGCAGTAGCTTGAACGCACCATATAGTAGTGATGATAGGTGATTTTGCTTTTATTATATATTCCCGTGTTTACTGTGTTTGTGTGTATAAGGTCTGCTAATTTTTTTGAGAACGGTTGCCAATAATAAGTTCCGTATCCGTTTGCCGAAGAAGCATTTGCGGCATCGTGATGTATGGCTATACATAAATCAGGTTTTAGATTTTTAAGTATACGTATCTTACCGTCACCGGTTGAAGTTGAATTATCGTTTCTTGTCATATGAACGGTAGCGCCAATGCTTTCAAGCTCGTTCTTTATTTTTTGCGCCAAAATTAAATTTCTAACAGCCTCGGAATTTGCAACCGAGTTAAAGCCTATGGCGCCAGGGTCTATACCGCCGTGGCCAACATCCAGCAAAATATCTGTGCCGGTTAAATCAACACCGTAGTAATTACTTGCGGCAGATACTTTAGAGGGATTTAAAAATTCAAAAACAAGCTGACCATTGCTGTTATAGTGGGAATCCCAACCGTAAAATGCACCTTGCTTCTTTAAATAAAGACGTAGAGTGTAGTCTGATTGATTTTTTATGATTTTTGCAGAAGAAAAAATCGGGTTAGAAGCAGGTATTGTAATACTTCCCTCTAAAACAGTAGCATAGCAGAAAGTAATATCTACGTAGTTATAGGTTGCGCTTGAAATGGTGTAATTTTGTGTTGAGGGGTTTGTGTATTTTTGTGGCAATAAATCGAAATAAAAAGGCGCTTTCCACATAGTATCAAGAGTTAATACGGTGTGGTCTTTATTAATTGTAAAGGATGCAATTTTTATTTCGTTATGGTCAGGCAAAGTGCCTGCATATTCTTTTATTACTGGTATAATTTCTTTTGTAGGCGAGATTTTTCTGGTGGTGTACACCTGTCTTCCACAGCGTAACAGAACATATTCTTTAGGGGTAGAGCTTTGATGATAAATATAACCTTGTGCGCTATAGTCAACGGTGCCTTGTGGCAGATAGTTGTTAGTAGGTCTTGACCAATCGTTGGTAGAATAAGCGTCAAAGGTTTCTGCTTCGTAGGCTACTATTTCTGCGATTTTGCCTGTACCTACATTTATATAATTACCGCCAAGCGGTGCGGCATTTGGGTCATAAACCACAGGAATTTCGGCCTTTTTACAGGTTATATTTCCCGAAGAAAAGGTTTCGCTTTTGCCCTCAAATGTGGCTTTAAAGGTTATTTTACCAAGGTTTGTGTTTTTAGTTACGCTTGGCAGGTTGAAAGAACCTATGAAATCTACAAAAATCTGGGATTCTGTTGGATTTTCCTCTTGTGCAACATATTCTTTTAAGGTTATGGTAGTGCCATTAAAGGTGGCTGTAACCGTACTGCCTTTTCTAGCCTTTGCCGAAACAGAAAGAATAGAACCGCCCGAAACCGTTTGAGCTTTCCAAGGATTATATTCTTTTATAATTACAAAACGATAATTTACGGTATAAACATAGCTTACTTCGTTGTGTACAAAAGTAAAGGTGTTTTTGCCTATTTGTAATTCTACGGTCACCGAAAACAGACCGTCTTCTGAAAGTTCTACAGGTTCACCGTTTAATGTGAGCGGATAATTTACATTAGCCTTACCCGAAAATGTATATACGTTTTCGGTAGTAGAATCTGAAGTTTTAAGAGGTGAGTACATTTCAAAATCCTTTACCTCTTCAGGTACGGTGGCCTCAACCGAGCTAAAGGTTGAAAGATTATCGCTAAGATAAGAGCCTTCAGATTTGTTTTCATAAGCATTTTTTGTGCAAAGCACCACAACAATTACGGCGGCTATTGCTATTAGTATTGTAATTGCTACGCTAAGGGAAATAATTATAGATTTCCTTTTCATTTTTTGTGTTCCTTTCTTTTTATATCCTTAAAGGGCTTTACCAAGCTCGCTTACAAGCTCGGACATTTTTTGACCCTTTGAAAGTCTTATAGTATAAACCGGTTTTCCTGAAGCATTAAGCATAAATCTATTACCAAAGCTTGCAGAAAGCTTTGCCATAATTTCAGGCTTAATAGAATTTATGTGCAGAATTGCGGTATTGGTGGTTCCCGTAATTTCTGCAATATCTGCGGCAGCGGCTTTGTTACGCAATATAGATATATCGATTAATCCCATAACGGAATTTGGCGGCTCGCCAAAACGGTCACACAACTCATCAATAACATCGCTGGCATCGTCATCATTTCTGATTGCCGCTATACGTTTATAAATACCAAGTCTTGCGGATAATGATTCAATATAATGTTCAGGAATGTGAGCCGAAACATTCAAATCTACTGTACAGGGTATATCATCCTTTACAGGCTCACCATTTTGCTCGTTTACAGCCTCGGATAAAAGCTTTAGATACATATCGTAGCCTACTGATTCCATATTTCCGTGCTGGTCACCGCCTAAAATACTGCCTGCTCCTCTAATTTCAAGGTCACGCATAGCAATTTTAAAGCCAGAGCCGAACTCGGTATATTCTCTTATTGCTTCAAGTCGCTTAGATGCAATATCGCTAAGCTGCTTGTTCTGACCAAAACAGAAATAAGCGTATGCTCGCCTTGGTGAGCGGCCAACTCTGCCACGCAATTGATGCAACTGCGCCAGACCCATTCGGTCCGCATCTTCAATTATTAGTGTGTTGGCATTTTGCACATCAACACCTGTTTCTATAATAGTAGTGCACACAAGCAAATCTATTTCGTGTTCTAAAAGACGTCGCCAAACATCAGTAAGCTCATCTTCGCTCATTTTACCGTGTGCTATACCTATATTAATATCTGGCAGGCGTTGTTTTAGCTTTGCCGCACAGCGTTCTATGCTTTCAACCCGATTATGCAAATAATAAACCTGACCGCCACGGCGGATTTCTTTGTTTATAGCATCAGTTATAACGCCTAAATTATATTCAAGTACATAGGTTTGAACAGGGTGACGGTCACCAGGCGCCTCATCTATTGAAGACATATCCCTTAGTCCCGACATTG
>JAZREW010000157.1:0-4956 GCA_045661005.1 Acutalibacteraceae bacterium
ATAAGTATAATAACCAAATGTTAAAGCACTAGTAGCTAAAGTGACCAAAGGCAGTACAACAAGTATTAAAACAACCGATAAAAGACTAGCTAAAATCTTGTTAAATTTCATTAAATCACATCCAATAAAGTTTTACTGTTACATTATACCACCGCTAGCATATAAATACAAGTGCAGATAGTTATTAACAAAAGTTTTTAAAAATTCATAACAAAAAGGCTTGAGAAAAAATCTCAAGCCTTTAAAACTATGTATTATTTACCGTATTTAGCAACAACCTTTTTAATTCTATCAACAGGATCAAGTAATCCGCTAATTGAATTATCATAGTTAAGAGTATCGATAAGTAAAGCTATGTACTTTGACATATTTACACTACAATACCATTCACGCTTAAGTAATTCCTCAGGTTGGAAAATAAGATTAGTTGTAAATACTTTATCAATAAGACCGTTTTTATAATATTCATCAAACTTGTCATATCCTTCAACGAACAAACCAAAGGTTGAGAAAACAAAAATTCTGCCTGCACCCTTTTCTTTTAGCTTTGCGGCAATATCAAGCATTGATTCGCCTGAAGAAATCATATCATCAACAAGAATTAAATCCTTGCCTGTAATATCATTACCTAAAAATTCATGCGCTTCGATTGGGTTTCTGCCGTTTACAATTACAGAATAATTTCTGCGCTTGTAGAACATACCCAATTCAAGACCTAACACAGATGAATAATAAATACATCTGCCCATACCACCCTCGTCAGGTGAAACAATCATAGTATGGTCACGGTCAAGCTTAATATCAGGAACGGTTTTAAGTAAAGCTTTAATCATTTGGTAAGCTGCTTGTACGTTATCAAAACCGTCAAGCGGGATAGCATTATTAACACGAGGATCGTGAGCATCAAATGTGATAATATTTTTAACTCCCATTTGAACTAACTCTTGTAATGCCATAGCACAGTCCATAGATTCACGTGAGGTTCTTCTGTGCTGTCTGCCTTCGTAAAGCATAGGCATAATAACAGTAATTCTTCTTGCCTTACCGCCTAAAGCTGCAATAACACGCTTTAAATCTTGGAAATGGTCATCAGGACTCATAGGAACTGACATACCGTACATTTTATATGTAACATTATAATTAAAGCAATCACAAATGATAAAAACATCCAAGCCTCTTGCGGTATGGTTAAGAACCGCTTTTGCTTCGCCTGTACCAAATCTCGGGCAGTTAGCCGATATAACAAAAGAATTATCTCCCTCAATACCACGTGATTGTTTAAGGTAATTATCTACCTGAGCAGAAATATCCTCACAGCCACGCATACTAATAATTGCCAAATCGCCAAAAGGTGTGTGTTTAAAATCAATGTTTGCCATAAAATAATCCTCCGCAAAATTTACTAGCTTTATTGTATCATAAATAGTTCGACAAAAAAAGCCTTTTTTAAAATTTTTTTAACTATTTTTTAATTTTTTTTACAAAAAAACATAAAACAGCTTAAATTTATGAAAATTTAGCTGTTTTATTCTAAAAATCAATCCATTTTCACCTTACGCAAAACAGAAAAATCAAACTCATCTGCCTTATAATTTTCTAAATATGTAATAAGTTCTTCTGCATTATCAAAGCTATGTACCATAGCAGCACTCTTAGGTGTCATAAATTTTTCATCAACTGCTGTATCAAGCAATTTTAAAACACCATCAAAATATCCGTTCACATTAAAAAGTGCAACGGGCTTATTATGTCTGCCAAGTTGCTTTAAAGAAAGTATTTCAAAAAGCTCGTCAAAAGTACCAATTCCGCCGGGTGCTGCAATAAATGCATCGGCACGGCTTTCCATTATAGCTTTTCTTTCACGCATAGTTTCGGTATATATCATTTCGGTACAATTTTCAAATAATACACCATCCACCTTGAAAAAAGTAGGCGCCACACCTATAATTTCACCACCGGCAGAATGCACACCTCTAGCGGCAGCACCCATAAGACCATTTGCTCCACCGCCAAAAACAAGGTTATGACCTCTTTTTCCCATTAAAGCTCCAAGCTCTTCTGTTTTTAAAACATAATTTTTATCAATTTCGGTACTTGAAGCACCGTAAACACAAATATTCATAACACTTCTCCGTTCAAAACAGCTTTTACAAGATTATCGCCCTCGTACACAAGCTTTAATGAAAAGAATGGAACCTTTTCTTCAATTAATCTGAAAAAGATTTTGTCACCCTCCCATATGGGCATATCATAAAGCTTTTCAATTTCAACCCACTCAAGTGTACCTTCGTCACATTCCTTAATTTCACCGCTAAAATCGGTGGTATGAAAAATGTGCATATATTCGGTTTCCCAAATATCAGATACAAAGGTTACTATTCCGCAATAACGGCAATCACCCAGAACAAGACCGGTTTCTTCGAAAGCCTCTCTGGCGTTGCATTCTTCAGGGCTTTCCTTATCTTCAAACTTTCCACCTATTCCTATCCATTTATCACGATTTAAATCGTTTTCCTTTTTTATTCGGTGAAGCATTAAATACTTACCGTCTTTTTCAATATGGCAAAGTGTAGTATTCCGCATTTTAGGGACTACTCCTCCCCTTCATTAGTAACCTGTTCAGGTATATATCCGTTTATATAGAAAACTTCAGCATCAACATTCTGTTGGTCAAAAATATTGTTATACTGTATTTTTTCATATTCATCAAGCAAATCGGTATAAGGGCTTACGTCACTCCACTTATAATAATTTCCTGCATTATCAATATATCCTACAGTATCAATAACAGGTAAGGTTTCTGAAAGCTCAAGCAAATATTTATTGTATTCGGTAAGCTTAATACCCGCAGTTTGCATAACTAAAGACGAAAGATAATTAGAACTTAGTTTATCAATGTTCTTTTCTTCAATATCATAGTTAGCCCAAATATAAAACGGCGTACAATGTCTGCGTTGCTCCTGCTCTGCTGTAAGTGAAGATAAATTTTCAACCCCCATTACTTCAGAAACAAAATCCGTTTCGATAGATGGCTGATGGTCACCGAACATACAAATAATAGTTGGCTCTTTTACATTAGAAAAATACTCAATAAGCTCTTTAAACGCATCATCACTCGCCTTAACCAGCGATAAATATTTGTTTGCTTTGTTGTAAGCCTTAGTGGTAGATGTTGCAAAAATACTCTCATTAAAGTTAACGCAACTTGTAGTATAACCGCCATGATTTTGCATTGTTACGTTAAATGCAAAATAAGGCACATCTTTATCACGTTTTTCAAAATCTTCAATTAAAAGCTTGTAATTATATTTATCACTCACATATTGGCGTAACAACATACCTGAACCGGGATAATATTCATCTATTAAAGACTGTAAATAGTTCGCATCGCTACCATTTTCCTGGTAAAGAGTCATAAGTGAAATATCCATAATATCTTCAAGACTTGTAAAAGCATTAAAGCCAAGATTATTATACACTTCTGTACGGCGCCAACCCGCAGCATAATACGGATGGAAGGCATAAGAAGAATAACCTTGTGCTTCTAAAGTTGATACTAAGGAAGCTATTGGATTTTTGACATACAACATATACGCATTACTGCCCGATGGCAAAAATGCAGTTGTATGACCGGTTAAAAATTCAAACTCGGTATTAGAGGTTCCGGCACCAATAACAGGCACATATAAATTACCCTTAATTGTGTTTTCAGTAAGACCACGCATAAAAGGCATATAATCTTCATTAGTGGTTAGATTGCCTAAAACCTGCAAATCAGATAACGATTCATTCATTATACAAATGATATTTGGTTTCTTATAGCTGTTATCAATTTCAGGTTCCTTATTCTCAACCACATGATCAACATAATCTTTAATTTCGCCCGCATTATAGTCATTCGGTTCAGACATATACAAATATTTTGTATTGCAGAAAAAGTTGAATACAAAACCGTAGTTTCTATAACCTCTCGCCTGATTCCAGAAATCAGGTTTAACGCCCATATTCGCAAATATGCTCGTACCAAAGAAAAGCAATAGTAAAGCTATGCTAAACGTTGCGGTAAAGGTTCTGGAAATTATTTTTGTAAGCAATGTAAACTTTGGCGTTTTCATTTTTATAGAAATTATTAGAATAAAAATGAAAATCAGAGAAGCTATTACTACTTTATAAGTTGGTGTATAATCATAAGTGTTGGCAACGCCTATAGCGGTTGTAACACTTAAAAAGTCCATGGGTAAAAATGGTGTTCCTCTAAAATCAACAATATAACTGTGTGCGGTAGCTAAGCTAAACAGTATTGTGTTAACTACAATATACGAAATCTTAAATCTGCCTGTAATTGCAAAGAACAAAAAGAATAACACTAAAATTACAAGGTAATTACCGAAAAAACCCAAATAAGTCATATTATAAATAAATATGTTATTCAAGCATTCGGTCATAGTAATGGTAACAATTGGCAATAAAAGAGCAAAAGCAAAGTGCCAGATTTCATTCAACAATCTACTTTTAATTACAATTCTAAATGCAGTAACAGCCGCCAAAATGAACGGACATATAAGTGCAAAAGCCAACAACAACCATTTAGCTTTAAATTCTTGAGAAGTAAATTCATTAACACTAAAAACAACAAAAGCTAAAGTAATAACACCTATTATAGTGCCTGTAATCTTAGAACGCTTAGTAGAGGTTATTTCAAAATTTTCTATAAAAAACTTAGGCAATACGTTTTTAATAAAATTCACAACCCATTGCCTTATCTTTGTAATTATCATTAAAAGCATTCCTTCCTAAAAAAAGAAAATTATACTAAAAATCAAAAAATGCATATTTTTACAATTTAATATTATACCATATTTTTTCAAAAAAACAACACTAATATTTAATATAAATATTAAAGGTTTATTAATTTATGCAAAGAAAAAAGGAACCACGAGGGTTCCTTTTTTCTTT
>JAZREW010000158.1:0-1750 GCA_045661005.1 Acutalibacteraceae bacterium
CATCCCAATCAGCTTGTGAAGCGTCGGTATAAACGTTAGCGATAGTACCGTCTTGAATTTGTTTTAGGTACCAACCGCCTGCGTTTAACGTCCATGGTGTAACGCCCAAAGCAATTACGTTTTTAATTTCTAAAAGACCAGAACAATCAGCTACCAAACCGCTTTTTAAAGCAGAGCCTGTATATGCGTCATTTACAAGTTCATTACCATAAACTAAACAGCTGTATATTTTAACAGCGTCTCTACCAGCTGCGCTTGTTGAGTTTGTGTTGCTGTTGCACACACCTACAATAGCGTTTGCACCTGCTACTTGGTTGCCTGTTTGCTCGATATAGTTATTAGCAACAACTATATTCTCGATTACAACAGAATCAACGTTGGTGTCGTTTGGTGTTTTACCAACTATAGCCGCAACACCTGCGCCTGAAGATGCTGCGATGTATGAGTTTTTAACAGAAAGATTTTTAATGCTGGATGTGCCGCTTACCTGTGTAAACAAAGCGGTAGCTTGATTTGGACTATAAATACCATAAATCTCTACGCCGTTACCATCAAAATGACCGTTAAATGTTTTTGAAGAATCTAAAAGACCCCAATAGGTTGTTTTGGTAGCAGCAGCCGCAAAATATTCGCTAACCGCATCGGCTGATGAAAGTGACATAATTGTGCTTGCAGTTGTAGCATCTACGCCCTGCATTACAAATGCCTTTATGCCGTCTTTAACCTTGTAATAATAACCACCTGCTGAAACCTCTTCGCCGGCAGTATTTTTCAAAACACCACGGCTCAAAGCCAAAAGTTGTACAGGAAGTTCAATTATGTATGGGTTTGATTCGCTGTTTGGAGCTGTTGAATCAAGTAATTCTACAGGTTTTGCGCTTGATGCCGCACCAGAGAAAATAACTACTTCGCCTTCGTCACTTTCTTCTTTAGGCACAACTTGATATGCATTCTTTGTTTCGCCACAAAGAGTACAGGTTGCGCTATTGTATAGATTGTAACCAAGGTCGTCAGATGTAGCCACAGGATCGCCTGATGTTACATATTTATGTTGACAACCAACTCTAAAATACGCATCTGTACTGTTGTTAGCAATAGTGGTATAGTTTTCATCACCGTATATACCAACAATTTCAACATCGTTAAGTTTTATTTCAACGTTATCGGTAATGCCATCGTTTTTAAACACAAATTCAAGATTAAGTGTTATTGCGTTGTATGCCTTTGGATTACCATTGGCATCGATAATCTCGAACAAAACGTTTCCATCGGTGTCGGTTATTTCAACCACGTCGGTTGCATCGTCAAGCTCACTAACAACTGTTACATCAACAGTTGAATACCAACCGTCTGTATTATCGATAGCAAATGAGCCCGCCGCTATTCCCTCGCCTTCAGGCATTGTGAATGCTACAGTAGCCGAAGCCGAAACGTCACCCAATTCGCAATTATTGCCTTGAATAACGTACGCCGGTGTGTCTAATGCGTTTACTGCAATAACACAACCAAAAACTGCAGTTACACATATTACTGTTGCGAGAACAATAGACAAAACTTTAGATATAGATCTTTTTGTCATAATCTCAATCTCCTTTTATATTTATTTTTAAATATAACTATACACATGCATTATAAACTATTAAGCAATTTTTTTCAATTATCAATATGCAGTTTTTTTGACTAATAATGCAAAAATATTGTCCTGTATTTAATTTTTTGTTATAACTTTTCACAAGTAATTACACATATT
>JAZREW010000159.1:0-22258 GCA_045661005.1 Acutalibacteraceae bacterium
ACTATGTCTTTTAAATTTGAAATGCACTGCCATACTGCCGAAACCACCTACTGTGCCTCTTGCAAAGCAGAAGAAAGTGTCGCTTTCCTAAAGGAGGGCGGATACGATGGTGTTGCTATTACAAACCACTATTACGCTCACTGGTTTGATACCCGTAAAGATGAAAAAACCTGGGAAGAAAAAATGAATGCATGGCTTAGCAGTTACCGCCTAGCAAAAAAAGCGGGTGATGAAATAGGTCTTTCGGTAATACTTGGTGTAGAATTTGGATTTGATATTTCGCCCGAAAAACATTTCTTGTGTTACGGTATGGATGAAGACTTCTTTTTTAAATACCCCTGTTTATATAAAATGACACCTGCAGAATTTTTAGAATTAGCAAATGAAAAAGGTTTGTTTTTCTGCCAGGCGCATCCGCTACGCCACAAAGCATTCACTTTTGAACCTGCAACATCACTTCACGGTATGGAATTCTTTAACACCCATGGCGAAAACTATAATGCCGAAACCTACCTAGAGGTTCAAAGAACCGGTTTAGTGGGTATTGTAGGCTCTGATTTTCACCATGTTAACCAGTTTGGCAAAACCGCCGTTTTGTTCCCTAAGCTTATAAAAGATTCTAAAGAAATGGCGCAAACCTTACTGAATAATGAAATTGACGGATATATAATCAAAACCGAAAACGCACACGAAGTTTTCCGCAACGACGATCGATTTAAAATAGAATAAATACAAATAAAAGTATAAAAACCACAGCCTTTTATTTAGGTTGTGGTTTTATTGTACGTCATTACTGAATATTTTTATTTTCCCCTATACCGAGTTCTCATCTCTGTTACATGAATTTTTGAAAACACAATAAAAAAACTCACACTGCGTAAGCAATGTGAGTTTGTGGTGACCCGGACGAGATACTCTGCGCTCTTGAACCCACCGATTGCCCTTGGCAATTTGCGGTGGCTTCTTCGTGCTCGAGACTTCACAGTTTGATACGCTTTGCGTCTCAAGCTGCTTCGACGAACTCACCGAGTTCTCATCTCTGTTACATGAATTTTTAAAAACACAATAAAAAAACTCACACTGCGTAAGCAATGTGAGTTTGTGGTGACCCGGACGAGATTCGAACTCGTGTTACCGCCGTGAAAGGGCGGTGTCTTAGGCCTCTTGACCACCGGGCCGTTGGTGGCTGTAATTGGATTTGAACCAATGACACTGCGGGTATGAACCGCATGCTCTAGCCAACTGAGCTATACAGCCATATCGAAAGCGACTTGTATATTATATCCAACCAAGTACAATTTGTCAAGACTTATTTTACAAAAATTTAAAAAAAATTTTTTATTTATTTTTTTACCCTTACTGTGAATTCTTTTGAACACCTTGGACACACCGTTTTATGCACACCAATTCTATGCGGTAACCTTAGAATTGCTCTACATTGAGGACACTTTATATATATGTGTAGCTTATCCGCTTTCTTTTTTTCGTAAAAATCTTTTTTCTGTTTTAATATGCCCATTTTTTCTTTAAACCATGTATTTTCACGGCGTCTTGCCTCAAGATTTCTGGATAAAACTCTGTACACCGCAAAAACCACCAAGCCATATACTATGCTTTGCAAAACAAAAGACCTTATAAATATGTTGATAAACGACAACACTACAGATACAATAATTATTCCGTAAAACAAATTATCTGTACCATAGCGTCCGCTCATAAACTGCATCATTCTATATCTGAAATTCATAATTCAAACCTCATAAATTAGCATAAATATATTCTGAAAACCTATTAATCAATATTTTACAGAATATTGTACATATATTATAAGTGTTTGTTTAGTTTTATTTGTTAAGAAATAATAAATTTTTTTTGGCTATTGACAACAAAATAATAAATGTATTATTATATATATTACACTATTTTTTAAAAGGAGTTTTCATTGATGGACAAATATATAGTTCTACTAACCTTTTTAGGCGCTCTATTAGCTCTTTTGTTTGCTGCATTTACCGCTAAAAAGGTTCTTTCTTTCTCAGAAGGCACAGAACGTATGAAAAAAATAGCATCTTCAATAAGAAAGGGTGCAAACGCATACCTTAAGAGACAGTACACCGTTGTAATTGTTTTCTTTGCAATTATGTTTGTTGTATTGTTAATTATGGCCGCTCTTAAATTGCTTACATTTTTTGTTCCGTTTGCGTTTGTAACAGGCGGTTTCTTCTCTGCCCTTTCAGGTTTTGTTGGAATGAAGATAGCTACTGCCTCAAACTCACGTACTGCTAACGCTTGCCGTGAAGGCTTAAATCGTGGTTTACGTGTTGCGTTTTCTGCAGGCTCAGTAATGGGATTTACCGTTGTAGGTTTAGGTCTTTTAGATATTTCGGTATGGTTCTTCCTACTTAAAAACATTTTTAATTTAGGACCCGCCGATGTTTCCAGCGCTATGCTTACATTCGGTATGGGTGCTTCTTCAATGGCACTTTTCGCTCGTGTTGGCGGCGGTATTTTCACAAAAGCGGCTGACGTTGGCGCTGACCTTGTAGGTAAGGTTGAGGCCGGCATTCCTGAGGATGACCCTCGCAACCCAGCAGTTATAGCTGATAACGTTGGTGATAATGTTGGTGACGTTGCCGGTATGGGCGCTGACCTTTACGAATCCTATGTTGGTTCTATTATTTCAGCTTCTGCATTAGGTGTTGCCGCATTCTCTTCAAAGGCTCATATAAACGACTTTTTTGCAATGGCTGTTCCAATGTTGTTGGCGGCTATCGGCATCCTTTGCTCTATTATAGGTACATTCCTTGTTAGAACTAAAGAAAATGCAACCCAGAAAGATTTACTTCGTTCATTAAGCAAAGGTACTAACTTCAGTGCAATAATTATTGCTATCGTTGCATTCCCTATTGTTTGGTTCTGCTTAGGCGGTAAAGAATCCATAGGTCTTTACTTTGCAATTATCGCCGGTCTTTTATCGGGCGTTTTAATCGGTCAGGCAACCGAGTATTTCACATCTGACACCTACAAACCCACAAAACACTTGGCATCCAAATCAGAAACAGGTTCTGCTACAATTATTATAGGCGGTTTAGGTCTCGGTATGCTTTCTACCGCTTTACCTGTTATTATTGTTGCTATTTGTATTCTTGTTGCATACTTTGCTTCAGGTGGTGCTAATAACTCAAACCTAGGTCTTTACGGTATAGCACTTTCGGCAGTTGGTATGCTTTCAACATTAGGTATTACAGTTGCTACCGATGCTTACGGTCCTGTTGCTGATAATGCCGGCGGTATTGCACAAATGGCAAACCTTGATCCGGATGTTAGAAACAGAACAGATGCTCTCGATGCCTTAGGCAACACTACAGCCGCTACAGGTAAGGGCTTTGCAATCGGTTCTGCCGCTTTAACTGCACTAGCACTTATGGCTTCCTACGTAAATAAAATCAAAGAGGTTGCCGCTGCTACCGGCACAGAAATTGACCTTGAATTTAATCTTACTAACCCCACCGTTTTAGTTGGTTTATTTATAGGCGCTTGCCTACCCTTTGTTTTCGCTGCTCTTACTATGGAATCTGTTGGCAAGGCTGCACAGTCTATAGTTATTGAAGTTCGCCGTCAGTTTAAAGAAATTACAGGTCTTATGGACGGTAACGCTGACCCTGATTACGCTTCTTGCGTCGACCTTTGCACAAAGGCTAGCTTACGTGAAATGGTTTTACCAACCGTTGTTGCTATAATAGCTCCTGTAGTTACAGGTATGATACTAGGTTACCACGGTGTTGTAGGTATGCTAGCGGGTGCTACCGCAAGCGGATTTTTAATGGCTATATTTATGTCCAATTCAGGCGGAGCTTGGGATAACGCTAAAAAATACATCGAAAGTGGTGTTCACGGCGGCAAGGGTAGCGACCAGCACAAAGCCGCAGTTGTAGGCGATACTGTAGGCGATCCTTTCAAGGATACAGCAGGCCCCGCAATCAATATTCTTATCAAATTACTTTCTATGGTTTCCATAGTTTTCGCAACACTTGTTTTAAAATATAGTATTTTCTAAAAAAAGTGCTTGACAAATACACTTAGTTAATGTATAATCAGTTTGTTGCTTTCCAAAGACAGTAGGTGGCCACGTGCCGTAAGCTTATCGCCTACCGAGGTTCGCGCTGAATATTTGATATTAATTTATGTCTATATTTATGCCTGTTCCTATGTCTTGGAACAGGCATTTAGTGTTTTATTCGGAGGTGAATACATTGCCAAATGCATCAGTTTTAGAACAAAAGAAACAGCAGGTTGCTGATTTAGCTGAAAAGCTTTCTGCAGCAGTTACAGGTGTTATCGTTGATTACAAGGGTATCTCTGTTGCTGATGATACCGCTCTTCGTAAAGAATTGCGTGAAAACGGTGTAGATTATTTTGTTGTTAAAAACACAATTCTCGGCCGTGCTATCGAAGGTACTGAGTTAGAGGAAATGAAATCTGTACTTGAGGGTACAACTTCTATCGCTCTTTCTAACGAAGATTATACCGCAGCTGCAAGAATACTCAGCAAATACGCTGAATCACATGACAACTTTAAGATTAAGTCAGGTTTCCTTGACGGTAAGGTTGTTGATGTTGCAACTATCGATTCACTTGCTAAACTACCATCCAAGGAAGTTCTTCTTGCAACAGTTTGCAGTGCTTTCCAGGCACCTATCGCAGCATTTGCTCGCGCAGTACAGGCTATCGTTGATAAAGACGGTGAAGCCGCAGAATAATTAAAATTAAAAAAACTTATTATTTATATGGAGGAAAATTAAAATGGCATCAGAGAAAATTACAGCTATGATTGAAGAGTTAAAGACTCTTACCGTTCTTGAGCTTTCTGAGCTCGTTAAAGCAGTAGAAGAGGAGTTTGGCGTATCTGCAGCAGCTGCTGTAGCAGTAGCAGCTCCAGCAGCAGGTGGCGCAGCTGCCGCTGAAGAGAAGACTGAGTTTGACGTTGTTCTTAAAGAAGCTGGCGCAGAAAAGATTAAGGTTATTAAGGTTGTTCGTGAGATCACAGGTCTCGGCCTTGCAGAAGCTAAGGCTATGGTTGACGGTGCTCCTAAGACCCTTAAGGAAGCTGCTTCTAAAGAAGAAGCTGAAGAAATCAAAGCTAAGCTTTCAGAGGTTGGCGCAACTGTTGAGCTTCAGTAATTTTAGTTACTGTAAAGACCGAACGGAATCCCGTTCGGTCTTTTTTTATTTGAGCGCTTATTAATACTAAAAAACAAAAGCACCCTTACGGTGCTTTTAATCTTCTATATATTCAGCAATATCTTCCAACCGGCAACACAATGCGCAACATAGCTTACTTAATGTTTTAGTTTCAATATTTTCATTTGCTTTTAGTCTTCTAATTGTTTTGCTATCTATTCCGCACTTTTCACGTAGTGTATATGTGGTAAAGCCTTTATTTTCCATAGTTTTCCAAAGTTTATTGTAAACAATCACACAAATCACCCCTTGACACACATTATTATGGGGGTTATAATCTTAAATATTAAGGGGATATAATCCCCATAAGGAGATTATTTTATGCGTGATAATACTTGTTGCTTTACAGGACATAGAAAAATATCTGTTTTAAGCTGTTTGCTTTTAAAAATTAAATTATACTTTATTATTAATAAATTAATAAAGAAACATATTAATTGCTTTTATGTCGGCGGAGCAATAGGATTTGATACACTAGCGGCACAATCAGTTTTAAAATTCAAAAGACACTACAACCATTTAAAACTAATTTTGGTTATCCCATGTAGGAACCAGACAAAATATTGGAATGATAAAGAAAAAAGGAAATATAATCATATAAAATCTCAAGCCGACAAAACCGTTATACTTTCAGAAAAATATTTTAATGGTTGCATGCAAAAGCGCAACAGATATTTAATTGACAATTCTTCTTACTGTATATGTTACTTGCGTAAGCGCTCTGGCGGCACAGCATATACAGTTAACTATGCTATACGTAATAATAGACGCATAATATACCTATAAATATATTTCATACCTGCACAGATTTTAATTTTGTATTTAAAAAAGATGATTTTTTTCTATAAAAAGCTTGACTATTACTTTGATTTATGATATTATATTTCTTGTTCAAATGCGGGTGTAGTTCAATGGCTAGAATCCCAGCCTTCCAAGCTGGTCGTGTGGGTTCGATTCCCATCACCCGCTCCAAAAATGAAAGTACTAACCTTTATGGTTGGTACTTTTATTTTTTTTTGTTATTTGATGGGAATCGAACAAGGCGTTAAGAAAACAGTCCGGTGGACTGTTTTTAGCCGGGGCAGCGAGCGCAAGCGAGGCGATAGGCACGGGTAGTGCCGAGACAAATTCCCACCACCCGCTCCAAAAATCCCTTAGACTTTTTAGTCTAAGGGTTTTAACTTTAACCTCTTTACACTTCCCTTTTTATTTTGAATTCGTAGGGACAGGCGTCCTCGACTGTCCGCTCGCAATGACTTTTTTGTTTTATAATAACCAAACAGAACATAAATGGAGAAAAAGTGAAAAAACCATAAATATTTATTTCTTGACTTGCAATTTATTAAATGTTAAAGTATATTTGTAAATTTTTGATTTAAAGGAGATTTTTATGAAAAAAATTATTGCGGTTATTCTTGTTTTAGCTCTTCTTTTTTCTTTTACGGTAATACCTACTCAAGCTGTAAGCACTACGGATACCGCTAATCCTATGCTTGAAAACAATATTTCTATTGAGTCCACTAATTCTTTTGGCGGTTTGTTATCACAAACAATTGATGCCAAAATGGAAAAACAACTTGAAAATAACGGTTTTAATGTTTTTTCGGTAGAGTATAGCGACGGTGAGGCTCTAGTAGAGTTAGAGGCATTACAGAATTGTACCCTATTTGTTGGTATTTACAGTGAATATAGCACTAAACTTATCACTTCCCAAAACCTAGAAGTTACGAGAGATGATACTTTAGTCACATTAACTTTTGATACGTCCCTTGTCCCTCAATATTTTATTATTCAAGCATATCTTATAAATACAGACGATTTGAAACCTCTTTGCAGTGTTTACAATTCAAATATATATACTAAAGATATGCAGGAATTTTTATCTAAAACTACCGACGATTTCAAATCAGATAAGATTTTGCAACTTGATGATGACAAAACCAATAATTTTGCAGTATATAATGATACAGTAGAAATTATTGAAAAAGACCTTGAAATGATTGTTACTGCAGATGAGGAAAGCGGTGTTTATACTATAATTAACCCTACTGATGAGGTTAAAGCTTTGCAGGTAGGAGATATATTTTCATATAATTATGAAAACGGTGATGTTTTAATCTTAAAAATAGCATCGATTGCCACAGATGAAAATGGCAGTATTACATATACTGAAGGTAAATTAGAACTTGAAGATGTTTTCGATTATGTGAAGATTGATTCTACTGCTTCCATACAAGATTCCACTATAGACACATCAAATTTGGAAGAAGGTATAGTTTATAACGGACTTGTTGAAAAACCATCTACTTATGCTATAGATTCAGAGGGGAAAGAAACGTTTTCTCTTAGTTATGATTTTTTAGATCATGACATAATCAAAAAAAATGATAACAAACTAACTTTAAACGGTTCAGTGGAATTTAGTTTAGAGTCAAAATTAAAAGTATATATTTCATTAACTTCGGCTTATGTAGAACTTCAAATTGAGTATAAATTACAACTTGGAGTAGAACTTTCCGGAAAAATCAGCAAATCCTTTGTGGAATTAGGAAAGTTACATACGGTTCTTGTTCCAGGAGTACTTTTCGTTGCTACGCCTTCTGTTGTGCTTGAGTGTTCGGGAAAAGTAGGCGTATATGGCACATTGTTTGGTTCTTTAGGCTTTAAAGTTAGTACCGAGGATGGATTTACAAATATTTCTAAAACACCAAAATTGGAAACTGAGTTTAAAATTGAAGCAACCGTTTTTTTAGGAGTTTCACTTAAACCCGCTTTAGAGATAATTGATGAAAAAATTGCTGAAGCCGCATTAGAGGGAGTTGCTGGTATTGAAGTTAAAGGCACCTTTTCAAAAAAAGCGACTACCGATGATGAACATCATACCTGTTCCTCCTGTATAGAAGGAGAACTCAATGCTAAAGTTTCTTTAGGATATGAGATTTCAATAGCGGATAATGAAGATTGGACTTGGAAAGAGGATATATTTGAAATCACTATAAAAATAACCGATTTTTATTTTTCGTTTCAATATCTCGAGTTTGCTTTTACTGAATGCCCACATAAAGAGTATAAGTTAACAGTAAACGTTCAGAATAGTTATGGCAAGGCTTTAAAAGGTATAACAGTTAATATGGGAAATCGGAACGATACTACAAATATACTTGGTAATGCAAGTGTTTTCTTGCCTAACGGTAAATACACAGTAAAAATCAATAATGATAAGTATATACCCGAGTCGAAATTGATCACTGTTGATGGTAAGGCTCAAAAAATTAAAATCACTCTATCATCAATGGCTTCTACGAGTAACGATTCTAACAACCAGTGGGGGGATATTACTGCTTCTAATAGTGCAAATAAATTTGCATTAGGTGACCATCATAGTGCGATAATAACGTCGGATGGTAGTCTTTATACTTGGGGATACAATCGTCAAGGTCAACTTGGCAATGGCACAAAAACTGATAGTTCAAAGCCCCAAAAAATAATGGACAATGTGTCAACAGTCAGCTTAGGCGGTTGTCATAGTGCCGCAATAACTAAGGATGGCAGTCTTTATACTTGGGGACATAATTATTACGGACAGCTTGGCAACGGCACAACAACCACTAGCACAACGCCGCAAAAAATAATGGATAATGTGATAGCAGTTAGTTTAGGAAATAGTCACAGTGCCGCAATAACGAAGGACGGCAGTCTATACACATGGGGATTTAACAGTAGTTACGGCCACCTTGGAACCGGCACAACTACTGATAGTTCAAAGCCTCAAAAAATATTGAATAATGTAGTTTCGGTTAGCTTAGCGCATGATCATAGTGCTGCAATAACGAAGGATGGTAGTCTCTACACTTGGGGCGCTAATTATGTCGGTCAACTTGGTAATGGCTCAACTACTAAAAGTTTGAAACCTCAAAAAATAATGTCCAATGTAGTTTCTGTAAGTTTGGGCTCTTCTTATAGTGCAGCAATAACCAAAGACGGTAGCCTTTATACTTGGGGAACGAATGATAGCGATATATTTGATATTCCTCCAACAGATAAAATCACAAAGCCCCAAAAATTAATGGATAATGTGGTTTCTGTAAATTTAGGGAACTGGCATAGTGCTGCAATAACCAAAGATGGCAGTCTTTATACTTGGGGCGAAAACTCTAATGGTAAACTCGGTAATGGCGCAACAAATTATACTTCTAAACCCCAAAAAATAATGGATAATGTAGCTTCTGTAAACTTAGGTTATGGTCATAGTGCAGCAATAACCAAAAATGGTAACTTTTATGCTTGGGGCAGTAACATATATGGTGAACTTGGCAACGGCACAACAACCAACAGCTATAGACCCATTAAAATAACTATACCAAAAATTGCAACCTATTCATTAAGAAATTCTGACACCACCATTAATGAATTTGATGGTTTAATGCCCAATTTCATTTACAACTATTATGTAATGGAATCGGATGCGGTCGCAAATCCACTTAATTCTCAAAACCTGAAATTTATAGGTCAGGCGGTAAGTGATGTGCACGGTAATTTAACCTTACCTGATTATACAGCCGATATTGCTTCAACAGAGCCTACAATAGTTTTAAAGGAATTCACCCGTGTTTCTGGTGAATTGGAATATTTAATTTCAAATAATAATACAGCAATCATTACAGGTTGCACTGCTAAAAATACGGTTGCCATACCCGAAAGTTTAGGAGATTATAAACCCACCGCTATCGCTAATATCGCTTTTAAAGATTGTTACAATTTAACTGATGTTACTTTAGCAAACAGCATTACCGAAATTGCCGACAATACTTTTTTACAACAAGAAAATATGATTCTTCATAGTAGTTGCAAAAACGATAATACATATTTTGAAAAATTCGCAAATGAGCAAGAAATTGATTTTAGTTTAATACATCTGTTTGGAGAAAATGTATTAAATGAAACCCCAACTGATGGTAAAGAAGGTAGCGTTACACATATATGTAAAGACTGTAATTACAACGAAACGCTTTATCTTCCTCAAATAAAAATCAAACCTGCATTAAATATTATCAACGGAGAACTATTAATAACCTTTAATTTACCTGAAAATATTTTTATAGGTAGTGGATATGAAAATATTGGTATTACACTTAATGGTGAAGCTGTAGAACCCGATGAAGAAGGCAAATATTTTTATGTTTCGTCTGCGATCGATTATAATAATTATGATACTAAATTCTCGGTAAATGTTACAGCAATAGCTTGTGGTGAAAGCTATACATCTAATAGCGCTGAAAGTGTAAGCGGTATTGCAGATGTTAATTATGATACAACATTTAACATTATTGATTTAGTAAGGATGAAGAAAAATATTATATCATTAAAGGAATGTGATATTAATGGTGATGATAGTACCAATTCCGTAGATTTAATGATATTAAGAAAACTTCTAATGCTAAAAAGCTAATTAAGTATTCCTTATTTCAAAGATTAAACTTCAAGCATCAACCATCTCTATGGTTGGTGCTTTTGTTTTTGTTTGCTATTAATAATTTCTAAAAAATTTTAACTGTTTTTCCACCAACAACTTTAAAATATATACAAGATTTCTGTTTAGTTAAGCTAGTTGTGATTTTCTTGCAAAAAATACACATTTTTAGGAATAATTCGCTTGACTTTTATAGTTATTAATGCTAAACTTAACCTATAAGGAATGATAATTTGATATATCATTTTATCCAAACTTTATATCAATAATTAAAGTCTGCCGAGGAGATGATGGTATGATTAAGCAAACCACACTGTTAAACCACAAACCACGTGTTATCTGCAATGTAATTGCTGAAGGTGACGCTAAGGTTACCCCCGTTATCGTAAATGTTAACAACACCTACGAAAACGAAAATGCGCCTAAGGAAATTTCCTTTAGCGTAAGCTCTGAAAAATACGAAAAAATGGTCGTAAAAAGCGAACTTATGAACCATTATGATGAATTTGAGTTCTTACAAGAAGACACAATTTCAAGCGGCGATACTATCTCTGCAAAATTGCCCGATTTATCCGATATATACGGTGTTTTCTATCTTGTAGCTACCGTGTATGATACAGAAGGCAATAAAATTCTTTGCCAACACATACCCTTCTCTCACATCCGTGTAGGCGACGGATATTTAAAGCACTCCGGCATGGGTACTCACCTTGTTGTAAGCGGTGATGTAGCAAACTGCAAAAAGCACTACAACATAATTAAAAAATGTGGTATTCGTGAGGTTCGTGATGATCTTCTTTGGCGTGCCTGCGAAAAGGAAAAAGGTGTTGTTAAAACCGTTGAAGGCTATATTGGCGCTTTAAAGGATTTAAAAGACAACGATATGGTATGTAATGTACTATTCCTTTACGGTAACGATTTTTATGATAACGGTTTGCCACCAACATCTCAAGAAGCTATTGATGCTTATGTAAATTACATTAAGGTTGTAATGAACGATATTAAGGGCACTACAGACCGTTGCGAAATTTGGAACGAATATAATCTATCCGGATTTAACGGCCGTAACTTCGGTCCTGAGGATTATGCAAAAATGCTTAAGCCCGCTTACGAGGCTATTAAAGCTATTGACCCCAATATGAAAGTTTCTGCCGGTGTTACCAGCGGTACTCATCCACAATGGATTCGCCGTTTGCTTGAGGCTGGCGCTTACGATTACTTTGACGCTATCTCAATGCATCCATACTGCGGTTGGCCGGGTGTGGCTTACCCCGATGAAAATCAAGGTGAAATCGAAGCTAACGCACAGTCTTACATAGATATAATTAAAGAATACGGCGAAGAAAAGCCTGTTTGGATTAGCGAAATGGGTTGGACATCTTTTGCGCAGCCAAATATGCCTGACCGTCATGTTCAGGCAGCTGCAATAGCCAGAACCTTCGTTATAGCTGAATCAAGCCAGGTGCTTGACCGTGTTGTATTGTACGAATACCACAGCGGTAGCGACGAGTTCTATATGGAAGCTCAATGGGGTATTATTGATGTTGGTATTGTACCCGCTGCAGCTAAAGAGGCTTATGTTGCAATTTCTACACTTAACTGGTTAATAGGCAACGCCAAATACGAAAGTAAGCTTGTTACAGGTGAAATTAAGCATACCACATTTGATGAAAACGGCAAGAAGATAAATGTTTTCTGGTCGCTTGACGGTGCTAAGGATGTATCTATTGAACTAGGCGGCGATGCTGTAGCATACGATTCTTACGGTAACGAATTTGAGCTTGATGTTGTTGACGGTGTAGCTATTGTAAATATTGATGAAGCTCCTACATACATTGTGGGTCCTTGTGCTAAGGTGCTAACATTTGAAACACCTGCGCCTACATACGAGTATCCTTATACTGTATCTGCTGTTCCTGAGCTTAGAGAAGACGGTTGGTACTTAAAGGCTCTTGTAAAATGCCATCAGTTTGAGCTGAACGGCAGAATTAGAATTGAATTGCCCGAGCTTGATATTTCAGGTAACTACGGCAGATTTAAAATTAAAGACGGCGAAAGCTTCTACAGCGAAATTAAGGTTGGTTTTGATGTTGACCCCAACTATATGTATCGTGCATTTATCGACCTTTCTTTAACCGATGGTACTTACATTCCGATTCACGAGCTTGTAAGCTTCTTAGGTGTTCCCTACGGCAAGCCCGAAACAACAACATTTACATTAGATTCTGATAAACATTATGTAAACCTAACCGATAAAGAGCCAATGCACATTAAAGGTGACTTTGCATTAAGCTATGACGAAGAAAACCTTTATTTCAAGGCTTATGTTGAGGACCCTGTACACCTACAGGTTACCCAAAGCTCTAACACATGGAAAGATATTTGGGATGGCGACGGTATTGAAATGATAATTCAGCCACTTAACGACGGTAATAAGCATGTAGCTTACTTTAACCACATCGGTTTGGCGGTTACATCTAACACTAACGAAAGCATTGCTTGGCGTTGGCGTACCGTTCCAAACAGAAATATGACACGTATTCGTGATTGTTATTTCAAGGGTGAACGAAAGGATAATATTACTGAATATACCTTTACTATTAAATGGCGCAACATATTACCCGCCAATGTTAAGTATAGCGACTGTGACAGCTTCGGCTTCACTCTACGCCTAAACAACTCTACAGATAACCCCGATTTACTAGAGGGTTACTCACAGATTTACGGTGGTATGGGTAGTTGGCGCAGACCTTTCTCATTCATTCCGTCTGAGTTTGGAAGATTTGTTCTTTTACCTAAAAAGGATTAATCTATTACTAACCACTTACTATCCCCTATATCTGTAGGGGATAGTTTTTTTAGTTTTAACAAATATTAAAATAACGCATTTTAAGGGGGCTTTTATGTTTAAGAAAATACTTTTATGCAGTATGATTTTTGTCTTAATGCTAACCGCAACATCGTGCAGAAGTACAAAAAATCAAGATTCCGATTATTCGCAATATGAAGAAATAATTTCATCATCAGAATCAAATGATTCCGACTTAGATGTAAGCACAGATAATTCTTCAAATATAGAAAGCGAAACGAATAAAACCACTTCTAACACAACAACAACTACTACTTCAACAAGTAAAGACACCGCTTCACACACACATAACTATACCGCCGGTTCTTGTACCGAGCCTGTAAAATGTACAATTTGCGGACATATAAAGGAAGAAGCTTCGGGACATTACTATCAAAACGGAAATTGCATCTGGTGCTTTGTAGCAGAAGATGGATTTATTAAATACTATCCCTCAAAGACCATTTCTTTTTCATTAGATGACCTTAATAAAATATTCTCACAAAGCTATAAAAAGCCTAAAAATGTTATTTTTATGATTGGCGACGGAATGGGTCCAAATGATATTACAATAGCTGAGAAATTTGGTAAAGGATTAAAGGATTACGGTTTTGCATTCAATAAAATACCACATAACGGTTTAGCTGTTACCGATTCACTTGACGGCACTACCGACTCTGCCGCAAGTGCCACAGCTTTAGCCACAGGCACCAAAACAAAAAACGGATATGTTGGTGTGGATAAAGATGGTAACTCGCTTACCAATGTTACAGAAATAGCAAGAGAATACGGTAAAAAAGTGGGTGTTGTTACTAACGATCCTATGACAGGTGCTACACCAGCCGCTTTCCTTGCACATAAAATATCCCGTGGTGATGAGGATGGTATTATTACCTCTGCCCTTAATTTTACACCTGATGTTTATATAGGTGCAAAACCTGAATCATTAAAAAATGCTAAAGAACATTTACTTGAAAAATATCTTGTTACTAACGAACTAAATTCTATAAATCAGATACTTAATGCTGATAATGAATTTAAAAAACCGTATGTTGGTTTCCTTCACGGCGGATACGGAAATCTTCAACATTACGTAAGCATAGCATTAACCAGACTCAAAAACGATAACGGATTTTTCCTTATGATTGAAAACACAGCTGCAGACAAAGCGGGACATAACCAGGATATATCCGGCAAAATTGAAGCAATTAAAATATTTGATGATGCAGTAATTACTGTGCTTGATTTTATGAAAGATAATCCGGACACTTTACTTATAATCACCTCTGACCATGAAACAGGCGGTGTACGATTACCGGCTGAGGGTGAACAACCATCCGATTCGCTATTCACATCAAACGGTGCCCACACTGCTACTAACGTAAAGGTATTTGCTTTAGGCTACGGTGCCGAATACTTTAATAATAAAACCGTAGATAATACCGATATTGCAAAATTTGCCATTAGTGCAGTAAAAGGTGAATAAAATTAATTATAATAGCACCCGATAAGGATTAGTCCTTATCGGGTGCTATCTTGTTTTTCAAATCTTTAATTGAGCTAAAAACATATATTTCCTATATTAATACTTAGCAGTATATGTTTTTGGTGCCGATATTTTGTATTTTGCGATTATAAATCAAAATATCTTTTAGCATTGTTGTAGCATATATCCTGCACAATTTCGCCTAGTGCTTTTTCATCGTTTGGATATTCGCCATTATCTACCCACTCACCTATTATGTTGCAAAGTATTCTTCTGAAATACTCGTGACGTGTGTATGAAAGAAAGCTACGTGAATCAGTAAGCATGCCGATAAAGTTACCAAGTAGCGATAGATTTGCAAGAGACTTTATCTGCGCTTCCATACCCGATTTAGTATCACTAAACCACCAAGCCGAACCATGCTGAATTTTACCTGCAACCTCTGTTCCCTGGAAACAACCAAGTATTGTGTCAAGAAGTTCATTATCCTGTGGGTTAAGTGAATAAAGTATAGTTTTGGGTAATGCGTTTTCCTTTTCCAAGGCATTTAAAAGTCCGGTTATAGCTACACCGCAATCCTTAACCGAAATACAATCAAAACCAGTGTCAGGTCCTAATGCTTCGAACATTTTAGTGTTAGTATTTCTCTGTGCGCCATAGTGCAATTGCATTACTATACCGTGCTTTGCGTATTCCTTACCCATGTGTAGCAATATAGCAGTTTTATATTTATCTGCATCCTCTTGTGATACTGTACCGCCATTTATAACGGTAGCAAATATTTTCTCTACTTCCTCATCGCTTGCAGGTGAATATACAACATAATCAAGACCGTGATCAGTAGCACAACATCCTAACTCACAGAAGAAATCGAGACGCTTCGAGAGCGCAGTTTTAACATCCTCAGCACTCTTAATATCAATGCCAGAAACCTCTGCCAATTTTGCTATGTACTCACAAAATCCCGACTTTTCGATATTAACCGCCTTGTCAGGTCTGAACGACGGTGCTACAACCACATCAAAGTCTTCATCCTCTTTAAGCTTTTTATGCCATTCAAGACTATCTATTGGGTCATCTGTAGTACCAATCATTTTAACATTAGATTTCTTTATAAGGTTTCTTACCGACATATCATCCTGCTGTAGCTTTTCGTTACAAAGCGCATAAACCTCATCCGCAGTATCTTCGTTTAAAACACCGTCATACCCAAAATATCTTTTTAGCTCTAAATGGGTCCAATGAAACATTGGGTTGCCGATAGCTTTTGTAAGCATACCGGCAAACTTTCTGAACTTTGTTAAATCATCAGCATTACCTGTAACCTCTTCCTCGCAAACGCCGTTTGAACGAATAAGACGCCATTTATAATGGTCACCGCCAAGCCAAATTTGAGTAATACTGTCAAACTTTTTATCCTCATAAATCTCTTGCGGATTTATATGACAATGATAATCTATAATAGGCATATCTGCCGCATACTGATGATAAAGCTTTTTAGATGTCTCAGTTTTTAGTAAAAAATCTTCAGTTAAAAACATATAAAAACTCCTTTTAAGTGAATAAATCATTTATATTATTTTATAATATAAATGATTTAAATTCAATAAAAACTTTTGTTTTAGGCTAAAAAACACAGTAGCAAGCTTATGCTACTGTGTTTAATAATTTTAAGTGTTTTTTAAGCGACTATTCGAATTCAGAAAATTCTTGACTATTTACAATTTTCAAAATATCGCCGCCAACATAACCGTTATCATGTTCGTTGCTAGAGGTAATTACATCCTTGCACTTAAACTCAACTATTTCAAAAGTTGGTTTTTCAATCTTTTTCATCACAAGTCCTTCCTTCTATATTAAGGTTTTACGACTTGATTGTAATATCCGTCTTTATCGAATTTAACGGTTTCCTCTACTTTATTGTCAGAATTAATAGGCATATCAAAAATGAGCCTTTTTAAAGTAACCAAATCCAGCGCATTAACCGAACCGTCTTTATTATAATCTGCACCAGCAAGAGTAGACCTCATACCCATAAGGTATTTTTTAAGACGAACCAAATCAAGTATATCGACACTTTTACTGTCACTAGTAGAGCTAACGCTTTGTGTTGCCTGACTATCAGCAAACACAACGCATTGTCCCACAGACAATAAAACCATTATGCATATGCAAATAACTGATAAATAAGAGTTTATCTTTTTCATACATAACCCTCCTTAATTAGTTACAGCACTACGAACTGCAGCAAACGAAGTACTACAGCCACCATAGAAATTATTTTCACTAATATAATTATTATAATGTACTCGCAACATACCGTTTGCATCATAATAACGAATATATGAACGTGCAGCGAAGTTTTGATTATAAGCTTCCTCTAATGCATCGCCTTCATAATTCTGGTAAGTGATAACTACTGTATAAAGTCTGTAAGCATCGCCAACATAGTGGTCATCTACACCGCTACATTTGAAGTTTTGAACATAGCTATGTGTGGTGTTTGTATTTACACCGTTAACGTTTTCACCCTTATATTGTAAGGTGTAATTTTCACCGCTTACATTTTTCTCTGCAGTAGATGATCTAGCTAAAACAAAGCCGTATTCAGCGCCTGCTTCATTGCCTGCAAGAGCGTTTATCTGTGCATAAACATCCTCACTTAAAACGGTAATAAATCTAAGACCGCTTGCGGGAGTACCATAGTAATTACCAAGATCTATTTCTTTATCTCTGATCTGAACACCGATAAGGTCAAAGCCTGCATAGCTGTCAGTACCGGTTTCCTTTGTATCAGCTTCATCCTTAGCAACATCTTCTACATTAATCCAATGTGCGTATACGTCGGTATTACCTGTATAAACAGTATTCCAATCTACCGGATTATCTGTGCTATCCTTATCTAGATACCAACCCTTGAATATATAATTGTTGTGTGTATTATATTCAAATTCAGGGATTTCATAAAAGGCAGATATTGTACCGTCTTCATTAAGAGTGTTAGCACCTGCTTGTGCAGCAGCGGCAGTATATGGATAATATGTGCGGAAGGTATCATCTTTTTCGAAACCTAAAGCATCGCTATTATTTGCGTGGAAGGTTACCTTATCAACATCGATAATAGCACCCACACTACCCTGTTGAGCATGCTCACCGTCAACTACGCCGGCAAATACGCCGCTAAGTGATGTCAATACCGGATCTTCATTGTTAATTTTAGGAATAGTACCGTCGTCATCTACAACAATCTCTGCATTGTAACCGTTGCCGCTGTAGGAAACATCGGCAAGAGTTTCGTTCATTTGAATAGCAGTTCCGTCAGCAAAATTAAGCTGTATAACTTCTATTCTGTAATGATAAGGAATTCCCTTTTCTTCATCATACCAATGCCATACGGGGTAACTACCCTCACCATAACCTGTTTCAGGATCAATATTAACTGTAATAGTTGTGTTTACATGTTGTGTAATGCGTATCCATTCCCAATCGGTATCAGCAGCAGGATCATCATACCAAGAAGTAATCTTTACCTCAGCCGACTGTGGATATATATCCACAGGAATACCCTTAGCCATGCTTACATAAAAGCTCATATCAAAAACTTCAGGGTCATACTGTAATGTAACAGTTACAATGTGTAATGTTGAACCGTCTGCCTGCTCAACCTTTTCAACGTTCTTTTCAGCCACATAATAGCCTTCAAGCTTAACGTTTACGCTATAGTCATACTCTTCTGAAAGATGTGTATAAAATCTTGGAACTTCAAAAATATCCTCTTTTACATTATCGCCATGTGTATGCCATTGACCGTTAGGATATTCTTTAGCAAAGCCCGGCATATCTATATATACCTGATCTGCAAAAGGCAAACCACGTTGTGCATAAGTAAGCTGTGCATAAAGTGTCTTATTATAGTTGCCTGCAAGACCACCTAATGTACCAATTTCGTTATGCTTTATGTTAACAATAAGACTTACAACATCCATAACCTGTATCCACTTAGCATAAAGTGTAACATCAGATGCTACAGAAGCGTCAATATAATCTGTTGCAGGTATTGTCAATTCTTCATCTAAATACCAACCTGCAAACTTAAAGCCATCAAAAGTAGGTACTATGCCTGCAATAGATGTGCTAAAGCTCCATGTATGGCTGGTAGGATAATTGCCTTTTAACTCGCCACCGTTTGTTTCATAGCTTACATTATAGGTTTTTGGTACAAGAGTTGCTATCAACTCGCCTACTTGTGCATCGTCCATAAAGTAAGCAGGGTCTTTATATTCAACGGTAAACGGTAAATCATCTGAGAATGCTACCTTTGTACCGTCTGCCATGACAACATCTTCTAATCTTATACCATACTGGTAGTTAGTCATACCGTCAGCACGGCGAATCCAAACATAATCAGAACCTTCGCCCTTACCGTTGGTAATTTTAACTACATCGCCTATAAGCTCATTACCAAATACCATCTGGCTGATTACATTCCACTGAGATGGAACTACACCGGAATTTTTACCGTCAGATGTCACAAGTATTTCTGTTGATAGAGGTCTGAAGCCACTTCCAATTTGCTGAGCATTTACAGAATATTTAAGTTCAAAGCTTTCAGGTGTAAAATGAGCATGTACATTAACAGTAGCTATTGTAGGCTCATTTTGTCCGAAATCTGCAACATAATCTGTGTGATTATAAGAAGGATAATTCTTATAATCATAAATGCTTTCGTCTTCGTTTTGGAAAGTAGCACTATAATTAGGTATAAGTACCTGTATTCTATAGTTGTTACCATAATCAGGGATTTCTTCGAATGAATAGAAAGAATATCCTACTACTCTTCCCTCATGGTAATAAGCACTATTTGTATAATCAAGTTTAATAAACTTTTGAGCTACCGTATCGGTATATCCGTTAGCCTCTACCTTTTGCAATAAAACGATTAGAGTGTTTACTCTTTCTGCTTCTGGTATTGCATGTATAGAAACTGAAGAATCTTCGTTGATTTGCTCATAAGTGCCACCAACTGTAATTAAACCGCTTACGGTTAAAGGTTCTTTCCACTTAGCGAAAAGCTCAATATCAGATTTAAGATACTCATTCTCTACTGCAGGAATGGTGCAATTTGCATCCTTATACCAACCGTCAAATACATAACCGCCGGCTCTTACAGGAACATAACCGTCAAATGTAGGAACCTTATACTGATTAGCAACAGTTTGAGAATAATATCCGTTAACTGTACCGCCGTTTGCGTTAAAGATAACATTATAACCCTGTGCTGTAATTACAGCATCAAGCTTGCCGATTTGAGAACCTTCTACAAAATAAGCACCGTTTAATGTTCCGTATAATTTACCGCCAGAAACATCACCCATAGTAACTGTGTAAAGGTCGGTGTTGTTTTGTGTAAGATACTGTTCAACATCATTGTTAACGTGAACTATGCTTCCGTCAGGATATACAAGTGATGTTACAACTATACGGTAGCCGTAAGGCTTTACACTACCGTCTTCCAACAACTCGCTTACCCAAACAGGATACATACCTGTACCCATACGTGTTTCGCTGTTAATGTCAACACGTAGACCGGGCTTAAGCTCGCCTGCATTATTTTGCTCTAGAATAATTTCCCATTTATTGTTGTATGTAGACCATGATAAAATCTTCACAATTGCAGCTTGGGGAACTAAATTTTGTGGCACATCATCAGCCACTCTAACCTCAAACTGTAGGTCACTATTCTGCGGTGCATAATCAAGCACAACATTAATTGTAATATCGCCGTTTGCTTCTGTAATTGTGTTAACTGAAGTAACATCGTAACCATGCTTATCTGTAAATACTGTGTAATAACCGTTCTTTACAACATTTGCAACAGTAACGCCGTTAGCAGTATAAACTGTTTTTAATATCGAAGCATTGTCAACAGCATCACCCGGCTCATAAGTATAATTGTGTTTAGGATGATTTATATTAGATAAAGCAATACGGTCACCTGTTTCAAGCAAAGGTGTGTTTTCGTCAGGCGAATAAACCAAATCTAATGTAATTTCATCTTTAAAATTAGTGTCATCGTAACCTACATCATTCTTTGCAGTGTGATTTATAGTTACATTTATGTATATATCAGCTGCATCTTCCCATTGTGCAGTAAGAGTATATGATTCACCAATAGAAGAAGAAAGCTCTTGACCGCTTGTATAGATTATTCCGTTTTCGTCTTTCCAACCGGCAAAAATATAACCCTCTCTTGTAGGTTGTGCGTCAGAAACCTTTACTGCTACACCGGTATCATAATAATCAAGAAGTGAAGCAGGTCCTCCAACACCGCCGTTTAATTCATATTTAACATATTCAAAGAAAAGATAACGAGTACGATTATCGTTATTAATGTTTAAATACTGGTCAGAAGAAAGTGAGTAATTTACTCCGTCATAATAATAGATGCTATAAGTACCGTTTTCAAGCTTAGCACTATAAACGCCTACGTCGTTACGTTCAAGCGGAATGTAATTACTACCGTCTTTACTTACATAAAGGCTGATATTGTTGCCCTTAATGGCAGTTATATCTATTCTTTCACCTGTTGCAACAGCTGTAGTAGAATCATAATAACCGTCAAGAATTACCTCTACAGTACCTGTATATTTAGTGGGAGCAACCATATATACAGCCACAAAGGTAAGGTCTTCTTGTACAGAAGTATATGTATCTAAAAGTTCTTGTTGTGATAGTACAGTACCATCGCCGCCCTCAAGGGTCCAACCAAGGAAGATATAATCTGTTCTGGTAGTATCGCCCTTGAATTCAGCAATCCTATCGCCACTATCGTGCGAAGTTACCTGGTCGTTAAATACAACATCCTTAACGCCGTCAGTATAAGTAACGGTAAAGTCTACACGTTCAATACTTTGGGTTTTAGATTGGAAAGAAGCCAAAAAATAAGTATCGGTCTTCTTTTGGTATTTAATGCCTGAGCCAGAGGTAAAACCTGTAGCCGCAGCGGCATTGGTTTGAACTATTTGAAGATTATAACGGTATTTTCTGCCGTTTTCTTCAGCAATGTAAGAGCCGGTCCATACACCGCCACCTTGATTAGTCCACTCAATTTCCTGATTAAAATGTTTATTGTAAGCCGTCGTTACCTTTTCTAAAGTAATAGGGGCGCTATCAATATTATTATGGTCATTAGTATAACCACCGAAAATTTTAC
>JAZREW010000160.1:0-17582 GCA_045661005.1 Acutalibacteraceae bacterium
TTTAAGGCAATCGATGGTTTTATAGAATTCAATCTGTACCTCTTCGGGCAATGAAGAAGAAAGCCCTTGAAGATACATTTCTTCGGTATTGTCGCCACAGGGCTCAATGAAAAACTGATGACGCTTTTTATCAGCAAAGCGAACAATTTTATCCTCAATACTTGGGCAGTAACGGGGACCTACACCCTCAATAACACCAGAATAAAGGGGAGAGCGGTTTATATTTTCAAGTATTACACGCTTTGTTTCGTCATTCGTGTATGAAATGTGACATACAACTGTGTTTTTTGGTGGTTCTTCGGTAGAAAAGCTGAACGGAACTGTTTTTTCGTCACCCTCTTGAACCTCAAGCTGAGAAAAATCAATACTGTCTCTGGCTACTCTGGCGGGTGTGCCTGTTTTGAAACGGCGCAAGGGTAAGCCTAATTTTTTGAGAGATTCTGCTAATTCGTTTGCAGGGAAGCTACCGTCGGGTCCTGCAGAATAGTTTACTTCACCTACATAGATTCTGCCACCGAGGAATGTGCCTGTAGCCAAAATTACGGCTTTAGCGGTAAAATCTGCACCTAAAGAAGAAACACAATGCCAAATATCATTTTTTTTATAAACATCAACTATCTCACATTGTTTAACATCAAGATTTTGTTGTAGCTCTACTATATGCTTCATATGACCGCTATAAGCACGACGGTCTACCTGCGCTCTTAACGAGTGTACGGCAGGGCCTTTGCCAAGGTTAAGCATTCGCATTTGTAGGGTGTGTTTATCGGCGGCTTTACCCATTTCGCCGCCCAAAGCATCAAGCTCACGCACTAAATGACCTTTAGCAGTACCTCCTATTGATGGGTTACAAGGCATATTGCCTATCCAGTCAAGCGTAACGGTGAACATAACAGTGCTACAACCAAGTCTGGCAGAGGCAAGGGCGGCTTCTATACCCGCATGTCCGCCGCCTATAACGGCAACCTCATATTCACCTGCATTATATTTTTTAATCGACAAAAAAATCCCCTCTTGGAACTATTTATTTACATTTACCTAAAAGCTTTTGTTGGCGTATATCATTGCCCAAAAAGCGTTGACCTTCATAATTACCTATAAGTCTTGAAGAAATACGTGGAGTGTATCGTTCCTCTATTTGTTTCATTGAAAGATTGGTATTAATTATAGTAGGCTTTCTTGTAAGAATACGAGTATTCACAAGGTTATAAAGCACAGATTTTGTAAACTGTGTAGCCATTTCTGCACCAAGGTCATCAATTACAAGCAGGTCGCAGTTCAAAATTGCCTCGTAACTGCCTCTGCCTTCACCTGCAAATTTTTCATTTTCAATGCAGGTAAAAAGATTTTCAGCCGAGCCGTAAATCGGTAAATAACCCTTTTCAATAACACCTGAAACTATAGCTAGTGTAAGGTGTGTTTTACCAAGACCGGCATTACCCATAAACAAAAGGTTTTTAGAATTTTCGGGGTTGAAACCTAGTACATATTCTTTGCAAAGCTTTAAAATAGCAGTTATTCTTCTGCGTGGATTTTGCCCATCTTCGTCAGATTTATCAGAATAATATTTTAAATCGAAATTTTCAAAACGGCAGTCATCAAGCGGCATTTCCTTAGAAAGCTCTTCTGCCATAACCTTTGCGGCTTCTTGTTTTATACAGTTGCAAATTTTGCCTGAAACTAGACCTGTATCTAGGCATATAGTACAGTTATAATCTATTTCGGGCACTTCGGCTTTTTTAAGTAGCTCTGCCTTTTCAAGCGATAAGGCTTGTGATATTTTTTTCATATCTTCAACTCTTTTTTCACCACCTGATAAAGCGGCTATTGCAAGCTGAGCGCCAATAGAAGATAACTCACGGTCAATCTCACTTAATCGTGGCATTTGTTGGTATGCCGAATTAAGCAGAATTTCACGCTGTCTTTGTTTTTCTTTAAGCCTTAAATTTATATTTTCAAAGGCTTTTTTATATGTAGCTTCTTTTGTAATCATTTTTATTAATCCTTCGAATTTAACATTTTTTCGTATAAGTCAAGGTCATAAGCGGCAAAGCCGGAATCATTTTTTACATTGTTATTCTTTTTAGCTTCCTCAGCAGTATTAAAGCCTGAATTATGCCAATTTTCAAGTATTTTTGCAGTATAGCTAAAAGAAAATTTAGATTTTGAATTAACACATTCATCGTAGGCTGAAATAAGCGTTTCTTTAGAAAGCTTCCAATCGTTAATCCAGGTAAATGCAAGCTCGCTTTCTTTTTTGCTTGGTTTTCTGCGTTCTAATCCGAATGCTTGACTTACTATGTTCCACGTCTGTTCGCTTATGGCTAAATTACGTAGTTCTTCATCTGCGGCGGCAATACTGTCAATCCCTTTATTAATCCAATCAACAGCAATAGCTTCAATAAAACGAATATTCGCTTTGTTGCGTTCTACTGCAAACTGAACAATCATAAGAATTAACGATACATCTAAGCCCTGGTCATCATAAAGCCAAACCAAAGTGCTGGTTTCGTTGGTTTTTAAATTACGGCTAAGTTTAATTTGGGTTTCTTGCAGTAAGTAACGAATTTTACTGTCTTCCATACCACGTCTTGCAACATCGGTTCTAGAGGGTTTAGCTTCACGACCTACTGTTTTTGCCTTTTGAGGCTTTGTAGGCGCAGTTACGGGTTGTTCTTTAGGAAGCAGTATACCGGTATCTGCCCAATAAAGTAATGCCTCTTTTATATCATATTCACTTAATGCAGTTTGCTCTGAAACATCGGCTATAGAAATTTCAGTCCACATATTACGCATAATGTAAAGTAAAACCTTTATATGCTCGGCCTTAGCTAGCTTTAAATAACTGTCAACAACAACGCAAGGCACGGTAAAAGCAGAGCTTAGCATTGCGGGATTAACATAATAGTTCATCTTTTTTCTCCCAAAATTAAGTTAAGTACTAATTATTATACCAATTTATTTTAAGGTTGTAAATAGTAATTATTAATAAAAAAGCCTTGAGAAATTCCCAAGGCTTAAAATATTATTCGTTTATTTTTTCTAAAATTTTCTGTGCCGACTCAAAAGAAGCTTTAGCTTCAGGATTTTTTTCAAGCAAAGTACCTTCAAATTTTCTGCAAGAAATCTGCAAGCCTTCTGGTAAAGAACCTAAGGTTTCGCTTTTAGTGTACTCGTAAAACTTATCATTAAAAGGTAAGGGTTCATTTACAAAAAAGTCAGCAGCAATGGCGCCGTTATCGAAATATGTTATAGAATCTTTATCGGTTATAAAAAGCAAAGCTTTTTCATCTGCAACCATAAGCGACTGCATTTTTTGAAGCTGTACATTACGGTATTGAGCATTTTGCGCTTCGTTAGAAACACTACAATTTATAACCTGCACGTTTACTTCACCGTCACCGTCTAAATCGGTAGCATATTTTTCAAAATATTCCGAAACCTTTTCAAGTTGTTCATCTAACACAGGGGTGTATGTGAAATATATTACTTCGGTATCATATGTAGTTCTTGTGGCACATTGTGAAATTAGAATAGACAAAACCACCGTTATAAATACAAGCGCAATTACATGCCATTTGTGATGAAACCAAAAATTGCTTAATTTTTCTTCACGGGTTTTTGGTACAATAGCAACATCACTTGGCTTTGGTTCTGCGGGCAGTTCGCCCTGTTGAATTTTTTTAAGCTTTAAAAATTCTTCTCTTGCACGGCGTTGTTGTTCTATTGTTTCATTTTTATTCTTTTCTGACATCTTGAATTTTCACCAACCTAACACTAAAATTTTAACATACATACATTACTTTTTCAAGGAAATATGCATAAAATTTACATTTAGTTAACAGCATATTTAATATCAAAATCAATATTTTTTATAAAAATAAAAAATTTTTCATAAAACCACTTGAATTAATTTTTAAATATGTTATAATGACCGCAAAAAGCAATGGTTTTTAAAACCTATAAAAATTAAATTGGGGTGGTTTTATGAAAACTGCGCAAAAAACTAAAAAGAAACCCAAGAATAAAAATGTTTTTAATGAGAGTAAAATCAAGTCGGATGAAAACAGATTTATAGAAGCCTACCTTAAAGGTGATTCGGGCGCTATGAAAATCTTTTTCAGATTGTATAAAGGCTATTACGGTCATTTGATTCTATCTTCTTTTCTTTATATTATAGAGGTATCGTTTCATTGGATTATTCCGCTTATTACAGCAAATCTTATAAATCTTGCAATAGCTCCAACCGCAAATGCAACCGAGGTTTTTATTGTAAATATAGCAATAGCACTATTTGTTTATTTGATTAATATCCCGGCTTATACCATGCGTATGAAGCATCTCAGTATTGCTAAGCGAAGCGTTGAAGCAGGACTCAGAGGTGCCATGGTGCGAAAGTTGCAACATCTTTCCATCTCTTTCCACAAAGAAATGGAAACAGGTAAAATTCACTCCAAGGTAATGCGTGATGTAGAGAATATTGAAGCCTTTTCGGTACATATAATTAATACTGCTTTCGATGTGGTGTTAACGGTAGCGGTTACATCTGCTATTATTTTAAGCAAAAATGTTTCTATATTTATAATGTTTTTGATAGCTGTACCTATAGGTGTTCTCTCAATGGTGCCATTCAGAAATTCTATAAGAAAAAGAAATAAGGATTTGCATCAGGAAATTGAGAAAACCTCTTCAAATGTTATGGATATGGTAGAGCTTATCCCCGTAACACGCTCACATGCTCTTGAAGATAAAGAAATAAACAAAATGAACAAGCAGATATCAAATGTAGCTAAAAGCGGTTATAAGCTTGATGTAATCAATTCATTTTTTGTTTCTTCAACTTTTATGACAATGTCTATAATTAATTTGGTGTGTCTCGCATTCTGTGTTTATATGGCTCTTGAAAAAAAGATATCTGTTGGTGATATTTCAATTTACACAAGCTATTTTTCACAGTTGTTAAGCAGGGTTAATAATGTTATAGCTATGTTACCTATATTTACTAAAGGTATACAAAGTATAAATTCTATAGGAGAAATACTAAGGTCGTATGATATAGAGGAATATAAGAACAAAAAGAAAATACGTTCGCTTAAAGGTGAATTTAAGTTTGTTGATTTATTCTTCCATTATGCAGACGATAACCGCTTTGTTTTAAAGAACTTTAATTTAGAGGTTAAACAGGGCGAAACAATAGCTCTTGTAGGCGAATCGGGTTCGGGCAAATCTACCATAGTTAATATGGCTATAGGCTTGTTTACCCCAACTAGCGGTGAAATTTATATTGACGGTAAGAATATGAAAGATATAGATATGCGTTCTTTCAGAAAGCGTATAGCAGTAGTTCCGCAAAACACCATTCTTTTTAACGGCACTATTAAAGAAAATATAACCTACGGAAAACCGGGTGTTACAAAAGAAGAGCTTGAAAAGGCAATAGAATCTGCTAATCTTACAAATGTTATTAAAAAATTGCCTGACGGACTTAATACTGATATAGGTGAGCATGGCGGTAAGCTTTCGGGCGGTCAGCGCCAACGTATTTCAATAGCACGAGCTTTAATAAGAAATCCTGATGTTATTATTTTTGATGAGGCTACAAGCGCACTAGATACTGTTTCTGAAGCAGAAATACAATCTGCAATTAATAATTTAACTAAGGATAGAACAACCTTTATAGTAGCTCACAGACTTTCAACCATACGTACCGCCGATAAGATTGCAGTTATGCAAAACGGCACCTGTGTAGAGTACGGCACATATGATGAGCTTATGGAGAAAAAAGGTGAGTTTTACAGGTATAAAATGACACAGTCTTAAATAAAAATCCCGACTTTTCAGTCGGGATTTTTTATTATGAATTTTCGATTTCAGCAATACTGCTTTCAATCATTTTAATTTTTTCAAGCACTTTTGCAAGGCTCTGTTTTTGCTGTTCAATTAAGTTTGCAGGAGCTTTTGCTATAAAGCCTGGGTTGTTAAGCTTTTTCTCAAAGAAGTCCTTATCAACCTCAGCTTTTTTGAGTTCTTTGCGAAGTCTTTCAAGCTCTGCAGTAAAGTCAACAAGCTCTTTCATTGGCATATAAACTGTAGCATCGTCGGTAATAACACGAACTGCACCGTCGCTATCAAAATTATCGCCAATTTCAACTTCAGAAGCAAAGCCTAAGCGGCAGATATAAGCAGTACCGTTTTTAAAGGTTTCAGCATCAGCAGTAGCAATGCAAACCTTAGCTTTTTTGGATGGTGGAACATTCATTTCAGCTCTGCGGTTACGGATAGCACGAATTACAGCCATAATCTTTTCAAAGTTGGTTTCATCTGCGCCAAACTCTAATTCCTTTTTAAAGGTGGGCCATTCGGTTATCATAAGCGCCTCACCGCTGTGTGGCATAGATTGCCAAATTTCTTCGGTGATGAATGGCATAAATGGATGAAGTAATGCTAATGTATTGGTGAATACATAAAGTAATACGCTACGAGCAGTATTCTTCGCATTTTCGTCTTCACCGTTAAGGCGTGATTTGCAAATTTCAATATACCAATCGCAGAATACATCCCAAATAAAGTCATAAAGCTTTTGAACTGCTAAGCCTAATTCATACTTTTCAAGGTTTTCTGTTACATCTGCAACCAAGGTGTTGTACTTAGATAAAATCCATTTATCTTCAAGAGCTAAATTATTAATATCTAGCGGAATGATATTATCATTTTCAAGATTCATAAGAATAAATCTTGCAGCATTCCAAATTTTGTTTGCAAAGTTACGGCTAGCCCCAACACGCTCAGGAATGTAACGCATATCGTTACCTGGGCTGTTACCGGTAGCTAGTGAAAATCTTAAAGCATCTGCGCCGTATTCATCAATAACTTCAAGCGGGTCAACGCCGTTGCCGAGCGATTTCGACATTTTTCTGGCCTGTGAATCACGTACAAGACCGTGAATAAGTACGGTATCAAACGGAACTTCGCCTGTTTGCTCAAGGCCTGAGAACATCATTCGCATTACCCAGAAAGGAATAATATCATAGCCTGTAACAAGGGTGTTTGTTGGGTAGTAGTGCTTAAAGTCCTCAGTTTCCTCCGGCCAGCCTAAAGTAGAGAATGGCCAAAGAGCAGAAGAGAACCATGTATCAAGTGTATCAGGGTCTTGCTCTATATTTTTGCTGCCGCAATGAGCGCAAGCACAAGGTTCTGTTTTAGATACGGTAATTTCGCCACAATCTGCACAGTACCAAGCAGGAATTCTATGACCCCACCAAAGCTGACGTGAAATACACCAGTCCTTAATGTTTTCAAGCCAATGGAAATATACCTTTTCAAATCTTTGCGGTACAAACTTTGTATCACCGTTCTTAACAGCATCAATAGCAGGTGTGGCAAGAGGTTTCATCTTAACGAACCATTGCTTAGAAACACGAGGCTCTACTGTAGAAGAACAACGGTAGCAAGTGCCAACATTATGGGTGTAATCTTCGATTTTTACAAGTGCACCCTCAGCCTCAAGGTCAGCCACAATAGCCTTTCTTGCTTCATATCTATCCATACCTGCATATTTTGGATAATCTTCTGTTATCTTTGCATCATCGGTCATAACATTTATAACAGGTAGGTTATGGCGAAGACCAACTTCAAAGTCGTTCGGGTCGTGAGCAGGTGTAATTTTAACAACGCCTGTACCAAAATCCATTTCCACATAGTCATCTGCAACAATGGGGATTTCACGATGTACCAAAGGCAGAATAAGGGTTTTGCCAACTAAATCCTTATATCTTTCATCTTCTGGGTTAACTGCAACTGCGGTATCGCCAAGTAATGTTTCAGGTCTTGTAGTAGCAAGCTCTAAATAACCGCTACCGTCAGCCAACGGATAGCGCAAGTGCCAAAAATGACCTGCTTGTTCTTCGTATTCAACCTCTGCATCAGAAATAGATGTTTTACAATGTGGGCACCAGTTAATAATGCGCTCGCCACGATAAATAAGACCCTTTTCATAAAGTCTTACAAAAACTTCGTTAACAGCCTTGTTACAGCCTTCGTCAAGAGTGAAACGCTCTCTGTCCCAGTCACAAGAAGAACCAAGCTTTTTAAGCTGTTCAATAATTCTTCCGCCGTATTGTTTTTTCCAATCCCAAGCACGCTCTAAAAAGCCGTCTCTTCCGATATCGGCTTTAGTAACGCCTTCAGATTTCATCTTTTCAACAATCTTAGCCTCAGTAGCAATAGATGCATGGTCGGTACCCGGTACCCAAAGGGTATCGAAACCTTGCATACGCTTGAAACGGATTAGTATATCCTGCAATGTATTGTCAAGCGCATGACCCATATGAAGCTGACCGGTAATGTTTGGTGGCGGAATTACAATAGTGTAAGTATCCTTATCCTTTTCACATTTTGCGTGAAAATATTTACCGTCAAGCCATTGTTTGTATATACGGTCCTCAACATCTTTTGGAACGTATTGTTTGGCAAGTTCTTTTTGCATTGAAAATTCTCTCCCTTTTTGGAAATAAATTCATTTATTATTTTATTTATTTTTGCATATCATATTTTTGTCGACCAAAGAGCGTTTGCATAAATTCAAGTCGACACAGGCTATCTCATTTTTAAGTTTTAAAGCGTAGTAAAGTGTATTTAAAGTTTTAAATGTACGATAATGCTTTTAAATTTGAAGTGGGATAGCTTTCTTTTATTTTAACATATTCATTATATTAACTGAATAGGCGTAATAAGTCAAGCTAAAATAGATTATAATTCAAGCTTGGCTTGCTCAGCGTCACCGCCTGTGGGACGTTTGCTGCCTGCTGCGGGTAAATTGCGTGTACGATAGCGGTGGTCACCCTCTAAACTATCTTTAGTGTAGGTAACAGCCTCTAATATTCTTTGACCTTTTTTCTGGGTCATTACTGCAATACCGCCGTTATCCTTAGTGGTTTTAGCTGAAATTTGCGCTGTGTTTATAATAAGCATTCTGCCGTTTGTAGATTTAAGCAGCAGCTCGCAATCTTCCTTTATAAAGATAACTGTGTGCAGTGTGAATTTTTCACAGTAAGCCTTAATTAGCTTTTTGCGGTTGGTTTTGGTTTGGTAAGAAGAAAGCGGAACCTTTGCAATTCTACCGTTATCAAACACAAATACCATATAACCTGTGTAATCGGTGGTTTCTACCATATAAACCGCATTTTCAGCCTCTTCAAATTCAAGCTTAGAGGCTATATAATCACCCAGCACGCTAGCCTTACCGTCTGAGAACTCTGCGGTACGGGATTTATAAACCTGCGCCTTGTTTGAGAAGAACAATAGCTCAGCGGCGTTTGTTGATTCTATCACCTGAGTGATTTCGTCGCCCTCTTTAAGCTTTTGCTCACCGCTCATTCTAAGTGATTGTGGTGTAATTTTCTTAAAGTAACCGTCTTTAGTAAAGAATAGCGTTACAGGTGAATTGTCAATCTCAATTTCCTCTGCAAAGTCTTCCTGCTCTGCGGCACTTATGATTTTAGTGCAACGTTCTTTACCGTATTTTTCAGAAATTGCCTCTAATTCTTTAATAATTATTTTTAGCAGCTTTTGTCGAGAATTCAGCACGCTTTCCATTTCGGCTATTTCTTTAATAAGAGCCTCAATGTCAGCAGTACGCTTTAAAATGTACTCACGGTTTAAGTGTCTCAACTTAATTTCTGCTACATATTCAGCTTGAATTTGGTCTATGCCAAAGCCAATCATAAGGTTTGGCACTACTTGTGATTCTTCATCGGTTTCACGCACTATTTTAATAGCTTTATCAATATCAAGCAGTATTTTTTCAAGACCTTTTAAAAGGTGTAGCTTGTCCTTGGCTTTTGAAAGCTTAAAGAAAACTCTGCGGCGCACGCATTCCTCACGGAAAGCAACCCATTCAGAAATAATTTCTTTAACGCCTAAAACCTGTGGCGAGCCGGCAATAAGAATGTTAAAGTTACAAGAAAAGCTATCCTCTAAAGGTGTCATCTTAAGGATTTTCTTCATTAGCTTTTCATGGTCTGCGCCACGTTTAAGGTCAATAGTTATTTTAAGACCGTGAAGGTCAGTTTCATCACGAATATCATTTATTTCGGTAATCTTTTTAAGGCGTACTAATTCTATTACCTTTTCAATAATAGCCTCACTTGTGGTGGTGGGCGGAATTTCGGTAATATCAATACAGTTTTGAGATTTATCGTAACTGTAAACGCCTCTTACCTTAAAGCTGCCACGACCGGTTTCGTAAATTTTCTCAATATCATCACGGTTGTAAAGCAGTTCACCGCCTATTGGAAAATCAGGCGCCAAAAGTGTATCTGCTACGTTAATGTCGTTATCCTTAATATATGCAATAGTGGTATCGCAAACTTCTTTTAAGTTAAACGGACAAATAGAGCTTGCCATACCTACCGCAATACCTGTATTTGCGTTAACTAGAACCGAGGGGAATGTAACAGGGAATAGGGTGGGTTCTTTCATTGTAGCATCGTAGTTGTCTACAAAGTCTACCGTGTCCTTATCTATATCACAGAAAAGCTCAGCGGCAATAGGCGCCAGCTTTGCCTCGGTATAACGTGAAGCGGCATAAGCCATATCCCTTGAATAAGCTTTACCAAATGAACCCTTAGATGCAACGTATGGATGCAAAAGTGCTTGGTAACCCTCAGAAAGACGCACCATTGTTTCGTATATAGCGGCATCACCATGAGGGTTTAATTGCATAGTTCTACCTACAATATTTGCAGATTTAATGGTGTTTCCGTTGAGCAATCCCATATGATACATGGTGTAAAGCAATTTTCTGTGCGAGGGCTTAAAGCCATCTATTTCAGGAATAGCACGAGAAACTATAACACTCATAGCATAGGGCATATAGTTAGTTTCAAGCGTTTCGGTTATGGGTTGTTCAACCGTAAGACCTGCACCTGCAATATAGGCATTTATATCAGGTTTTTTATTTTGTTTTGTTTCTTTTGGTTTTCTTGGAGCCATAATCTCATCCTTTGAATTCGTAATTCGTAATTCGTAATGCGTAATTACGAACTACATTTTTGAGTTTTGGTTATCGATATTAAAATTTTTATTAGTTCTCTACAATCGGCATAAATACTTTCGAATAAAACATTATCTATATAATCGGTTTCATTAAGTATTTCAAGCCAATATTCAGTCTCGCTGGCTTCTTTGAGAGCTATATTCATTTTTGCGTAAAAATCAGCCTTGCTTTGACCTCGTATAGCTTCTTTTACATTTGCGCCTATACTGGTACCACTCTTGAGTATCTGTTTTGACAAAACATACTCTTTTTTATTATCGTTGAGATATTTGCTTAATTTTACAATTCTTATTGCAAAAGCCTTACTTTTTATAACTATTACATTTTCCATTTTTATCCTTTAATTACGCATTTCGCATTTCGCATTAAGCATTAACTAATGTCTGCATCATCAAGATACATATATCCGTTTTCGGCTATAAAATCCTTACGGCCTGCAAGGTCGTCGCCAAGAAGTAAATCAAACATACGGCTTGTACGCTCGGCATCCTGTGGCATAACCTTAATAAGTCTTCTGGTTTCGGGATTCATAGTAGTAAGGTTCATCATATCAGGTTGGTTTTCACCAAGACCTTTTGAACGTTGAATGCTATACTTTTTATCGCCTATTTTTTCAATTATATCGGCTTTTTCCTTTTCGTCATAGGCAAAGTAGGTCATATCCTTTGTGCCTATTTCGTAAAGCGGGGTTTCGGCTATATAAACCTTACCCTCATTTATAAGGGTGGGCATAAGGCGGTAAATCATAGTAAGAATAAGGGTTCTAATCTGGAAACCGTCTACATCGGCATCGGTACAAATTATAACCTTGTTCCAACGCAGGTCATCAATATTAAATGTAGCAAGACCTTTATTAGCTTTCGATTTAACCTCTACACCGCAACCTAAAACCTTTATAAGATTGGTTATAATCTCGCTTTTGAATACCTTTTCGTAATCTGCCTTTAAGCAGTTAAGTATTTTACCACGTACTGGTATTATTGCCTGAAATTCAGCATCTCTTGCCAATTTACAAGAACCTAAAGCCGAATCACCCTCAACTATAAAGATTTCTCTTTTTTCAATGTCTTTTGAACGGCAGTCTACAAATTTATCTACACGGTCAAGCATTGAGTTTGAGGTTTGCAAAGCCTTTTTTATATTAATTCTTTCACGTTCACTGCGTTCACGGCTACGCTTGTTAACTAAAACCTGGTCGGCTATTTTGTCAGCTTCTGCCTTATTTTCTATAAAATAAACCTCTAAATTATGACGTAAAAAATCAACCATAGCATCATAAATAAATTTATTTGTGATGGCTTTTTTAGTTTGGTTTTCATATGATGTCATAGTAGAGAAAGAGGAAATAACAAGCACCAAGCATTCCTCAACATCAGAAAAAGTAATTTTACTTTCGTTGTTTTTGTATTTATTGGTTTGCTTAATGTAAGCATCAAGCTGAGCTACCAGCGCCATTCTTGTGGCTTTCTCAGGTGCGCCGCCGTGCTCAAGCCAGCTTGAGTTGTGGTAATATTCTTTTAATGTGTGACGATTGCTAAAAGCTATAGCAGCATTAATTTTAACCTTGTATTCGGGCTTGTCCTCACGGTCTCTACCTTTGCGCTCGGTTTGCCAGAACTGCATTGAAGAAAGCTTTTCTTCGCCTATAAATTCGTTTACATAGTCTTTAATACCGTTTTGGTACACAATTTCTTGCTGAACAAATTTACTGCCTTGCTGTTCTCTGAAAACAAAAAGCAAACCGTCGTTTACAATAGCCTGGCGTTTTAGTGTATCAATAAAATATTCGGTAGGTATATTAGTTTCGGTAAATACCTCAAGGTCGGGTTTCCAATGAATTTTAGTTCCCGTATCTTTGCCCTGATATTCTTCCTTTTTAAGTCCACCTATGTTAAAGCCTTTTTCGAAGTGTAGGTTATATTTAAAACCGTCACGCTTTATTTCAACATCCATAAATTCAGAGGCAAACTGTGTAGAGGCAAGACCTAAACCGTTAAGACCTATTGAATATTCATAGTCGCCGCCGTTATTGGTGTTATATTTACCGCCGGCATACAAAGTTTCAAATAAAAGAAAGTAGTTGTACTGTTGTTCCTTGTTATTGTAATCAACGGGCGCACCACGTCCAAAGTCCTGTACTTCTATTGAATTGTCGGCATATTTAGTTACTATTATCTTTTTACCGTAGCCTTCTCGTGCTTCGTCTATAGAGTTAGAGATTATTTCAAATACAGAATGCTCGCAACCGTCAATACCGTCAGAACCAAATATAACAGCGGGGCGCAAGCGCACTTGGTCAGGACCTTTAAGTTGGCTTATACTTTCGTTGCCGTATTCGACCTTGGTTTTAGCCATATATCATACTCCTTGATAAAACATAATTATACAAAATACATTATACACCATATTTTGTGGTTTAGTCAAGCGAAAAAGCGGAAATATGCGTAGGGTTTGAATTATTTGCTCTACTCTATAGAACAAAAAACAGACAGCAGAAAAACTGCAGTCTGTAAAGTTTAATTGTATTATAATGGTTATCATTTGTCGAAGCAGTAAAACTGCTTCGACAAGCCGATTTATCGGCATCATAAAACTGCACAAAGTTTTATGAAATAACCATTGCAATGATTTTGCGGCAAATTTCAGAATAAATTTGCCGTCAAATTGTACATTTGATGTCGAAACAACTGCAAAATACTGTTGTTTCGACAAAACAAAATCATTATAGATTAAGCCTTGCCTACAGAACCGAAAAGTTCCATCTTTTCTTTAACAGTAGCCTTAATAGCAGCTGTACCGTCAGCAAGTAATTTTCTTGGGTCAAAGCCCTTGCCTTCAAGGTCCTTACCAGCTTCAACGTACTTACGTGTAGCCTCTGCAAATGCTAACTGGCACTCTGTGTTAACATTGATTTTAGAAACGCGTAAAGAGATAGCCTTCTTAATCATATCAGCAGGGATACCTGTACCACCGTGAAGAACTAAAGGCATATCGCCTGTGAGCTGCTGAATAGCATCAAGAGTATCAAAGCTAAGACCAGCCCAATTTTCAGGGTATTTACCGTGAATGTTACCGATACCTGCAGCGAGCATTGTTACGCCAAGGTCAGCAATCATTTTGCACTCTTCAGGTGATGCTACTTCGCCAGCGCCTACAACGCCATCTTCTTCACCGCCGATAGAGCCAACTTCTGCTTCAATAGAAAGACCTTTTTCTTCGCAGATAGCAACTAATTCTTTAGTTTTTTCAATGTTTTCTTCAATTGGGTAATGTGAACCATCAAACATTACAGAAGAGAAGCCTGCATCGATACATTTCTTTGCATGCTCATAGCTACCATGGTCAAGGTGAAGAGCTACAGGAACAGTAATTCCAAGCTCGTTAATCATACCGTTAACCATGCCAACGATTGTGGTGTAGCCACACATATATTTACCTGCACCCTCAGAAACACCAAGAATTACAGGTGAGTTAAGCTCTTGAGCGGTTTGAAGAACAGCCTTTGTCCACTCAAGATTGTTAATGTTAAACTGACCTACGGCATACTTGCCAGCCTTTGCTTTGTTAAGCATATCTTTTGCTGAAACTAACATTTTAAAATCCTCCGTTAAAAGTTTTATCTAAAATAATATTATCTGTTTAAAATAAGCTTTGTAAGCTCAACAGGCTCTACAATAGTGTCACCCTTATATACACGCATATTGCCTGATGGAATTTCGTCTATAAGAATAACTTCGCCGGTGTTGTAGCCAAACTCAAACTTAATATCCCACAAATCAAGACCGATTGTTTTTAAATCATCAGCTACAATCTTTGTGATTTTAAGAGTTTGTTCTTTCATGCTTTCAAACATTTCAGGTGTCATAACGCCTAAAGCTGCAAGACCTTCACCTGTTACAAGCGGGTCGCCCTTTTCGTCATTCTTAAAGGTGCATTCAACATAACCACCCTCTAAAACAGTACCGTCTTTAATATAGTCGCCGTATCTGCGAATAAAGCTGCCTGTAGCTACTAAACGGCAAATAACTTCAAGACCATGACCAAACACACTTGCACGAAGAACTTCCATAGTAGCGTTTTCTACATCAGCAGAAACATAATGGGTTTTAATGCCGGCCTGCTTTAGCATTTCGAAGTAGTAAACCGATGTTTCAAGGTTTGCTTTACCAATACCTTCAATGGTAAGACCTACAGAATTTTCGCCCGGATCAAACACACCGTCTTTACCGGTGCAATCGTCCTTAAACTTAAGCATTACGTTACCGTTGTCTAAAGAGTAAACGTCTTTAGTTTTACCTTCATACACTTTGTTCATAATAAGCACTTCCTTATAAAGAATGATTTTATAACTTTTATATTTTAACACATTATATATGCAATTGTACATACTTTTTTTACTATTTTTTAAAAAAAGTTAAATTTTACAAAATAAAAGCGCACAAAAGATAGTTTATGATGAATTTTCAATAATTAAATTACGCTTTTAAATAATAAAAAAACCCGCAAAGCGAGTTTTTTAAACTGTAGGACAGAGCGAATAATTCAAACCTGCCTCAAAGAGGTTTATTTCGGCACTTTTTACCTGATTCGTTCTTGTAAGGTTACCACTTGTTTATAAAAACAATTCGTTTAAAAATTCTTCTAAAACTCTGCCTGCAAAAGCGTCTTTATTACAGATGTTGCAAAGCTTTTGTTCATCAAAATTTTCGTTTTCTGAAAATTTTTCAATTAAGAACTTTTTTAGCTTATCCAAGCCTTTAAAGATTCGAATTTCGTATTCGGTATGTGTGGTTTCGTTAAATTCTGAATTAAATTTTTCGCAAAATTCCAAAAGGGTTTTTTCGCTGTTTTTGGCAACTGAAATTTTAGCCGACTTATGCCAAAAGCTTAACAACTTAATGATTTTTTCCTGTCTTTCATCAAACTGCGATTTAAAATCAAATTCAACATCTTCAATTGCATCATACAAAATATCGTACAGAAAAATATGGTGTAAGTAGCCCGCAATATCTTCAAAATTTTCAGCAAACAACACCTGTTTACCCTCGAAATAAGATGGTGATTGCTCTGTGAAACGGGTGAAAATAAAAATATCATCCGGTTTACAAAAGGTAAGGTCCGCCATTTCATTTGCGTGAGAGTTTTTCCATTTTAAAAATTCAAAACCGTCCATTTTAACATCCTTTGTGTTTGAAATTTTTTTGCACCCAAACGGAACAACACTCAGGTTGTTCCCTATAAAAATAAAAAAGTGCGATAACCGAAGTTAACGCACCGAAAAACGCAAACCCCGATTTGTTGCGAAACAAAACTCGAATAAACAAGGCATACCCTATAAGTCTATCCACAGGAATTTGCATTTTTACCAAATTCAAAAGATAGACTTACAAAATTGACAAAAAAGAGCACACTACTCCTTAAAATAAAAAGGGAATGCTCTTATTGTTTACATATTGAGTTTTGTTTCGCACAAACATTATACCATTATTTTAAATTTATTTCAATATTTTTTTAATTTCTGGTTTTTAATTGTAGGGGCAGGCGTCCTCGACTGCCCGCAAACATTAGCAAAATTTACCGCCTTGTCGCTCATGCCACGACGGGCACGCCCTTTCTTATGTAGGCGAAAAGAAAGGGCGGAAAGATTCGCCTAAGGGGGAATTTCGATTTTCCCCCTTGCAGTGTTGGTTATAAAACGGATTAAACCGCCTTTCGTAATGTAAAAAAGCTACACATTTTTACAAACGAAAGGCAAAACACAGCAAAGATTGAAATCTTGCATCCAACACCGCAACCCCCTGAACGACAAGGGTTTCACCCTTGACCCAAGGTGCTGAATTTTCGCTTGAAAATTGTATTATATATAATTAATTTTTATTTAACCCCCTAAAAATAAAAAAGTGCGATAACCGAAGTTAACGCACCGAAAAACGCAAACCCCGATTTGTTGCTACACAAACTTAAATAGATTAAGCGTTCGCCATAATACTACTCAATGGAATTTGCATTTTTACCAAATTCAAGAGTAGCACTATAAAAAGGCATAATATTCCTATAAATAAAAACACCTAATCTATATATATTAAGTTTGTGTAGCACACATAGTATATCATTATTTTAAATTTATTTCAACAGTTTTTTATTTTCTGGTTTTTAATTGTAGGGGCAGGCGTCCTCGACTGCCCGCAAGTATATTATTTAAGACACGGTAAAATTGCCTATAAACACATAAATCAATTAAATGATTTTTATGATAATATTTCGGTTGATAACTATATAATAATGCCCGACCATATTCATATATTGGTATCAATTCAGAATGGAGAGTCGGGGACGCCTGTCCCTACGGATAAATATTTGCAATCCAATGAATTCATGGTATAATACATGTGGTGATAGGTATGACCGTACCCGATAGAAAGAACAATAGATTAGAAAATTTTAATTATAATAAAAACGGCGCATATTTTATTACGATATGTGTTAAAAACCGAAAAAGGATTTTATCATATATAGATGTAGGGGC
>JAZREW010000161.1:0-8149 GCA_045661005.1 Acutalibacteraceae bacterium
GGCTCATCTAATATATATAATCCATTGCCGAAAAATCGGTTTTGCACTATACTTAAAAAGCTTTCACCGTGTGACTGTTTATGTAACGAAACACCGCCATAGCTTTCTATTACACACGGGTCAAACGAAGGTTCTTTATCCATATCATCTATATTTGTAGCTACGTTATAAAGACTTTCCGCCCTAAGAAAAAAGCCGTCTTTAGCGTAGCCTTTTTTACCAATTCCTATATGCTCGAAAAGCTCTGAATGGGTTGCGTTGGTAGAAAAAGTAAAGTTATGCGAGCCACCTTCGGCATTAAAGCCGTAGGCTACGGCTATAGCTTCAAGCAATGTTGATTTGCCTGTGCCATTTTCCCCAACAAAGAATGTCACGTTTGAAGAAAACGAAATAGAGCTTTCTTTTGACAAATATTTTACTATCGGCAAATTATTAAGATAAGAATTTTTATCTAACTTATTATCAAAATAAATTTCTGAAATATAGTTTGCAAATGCCATAAAATCACCCTGTTAAGTTTATAGTTGTTTGCTTATACGGCTTTTATTAATTGTTCAAGCTTTTCTACAATAGCAGCAATTGCGTGTTCATTATTGCTTACGGTTATGTAATCAGCAACAGCCTTAACCTCTGGCACTGCATTTGCTACCGCAAAGCCTGCACCTGCAACCTTTATCATTGAAATATCGTTATTATAATCGCCTACTGCTACAGTTTTTTTAATATCTATATTTAAAAGCTGTGCCATTTTGCAAAGTACATTACCCTTGCTGGCGCCTTTCGGTAAAATCTCGTAAAGGTGCTTTTCAGACCGAATAAAATCAAATTCGTAAGCTTTGGGATGACTATTAAGCAATTCTGCAAGCGCATTTATTTGCTCAGGATTAACATGTGCAAAAACAAACTTCAAAAACGGCTCTGTTATTTCATCATAGCTACAGCTAATATTTGGCACACCCGTAACATCACGAAAATGCTGTAAAGCTTCATTATCCTTATTAAAATATATAGCTTTTTCAGTATTTAATTGTATACCTATTTCAGGTAGCTCTGTATCTATCGTTTCTATTAGCTCCATTACCGTATCAGGCAGTTGCATCTTCCATAAATATCGGTTTTCAACAGCATCATAAATACCTGCTCCATTAATACAACCAAAAGGGGCGTTAGGTTTTACAATATTGTAAATATCTGCAGAAATAGAAGGCATTCTTCCCGTTATAAAGGTGAACAAACCTCCCTCAGATTTAAAGTATTCAATTGCCTGTAGGTTTTCTTTAGATATGCTCTTATCGTCTGTATAAAGTGTACCGTCAAGATCGGTACAAAATAGCATACCATTAAACTTTTTCAAATAACCACTTCCTAGAAAATGCTTTCACAAGTATATCACATTTTTAAGGTGTTTTCAATGCAAAAAAGTTTTTTGTAAAGTAAAACACCCGATAACATCTTAAATTCGTTATCGGGTGTTTAGTTTCAGTTTCTTTTCTTTTTATTAAATCAACTGCAAAAGTGCATCTGTTGCTCTTTGGGCATATTCGTCAAGCTTGCCCTTATCACGCAGATAGAATAAAATGGTGTATCTATCACGCATGCCAAGTGCTCGCTTAATACCCGCAAGTATGGTTTCTCTATCAGTAACTGTTGGCGGCACTTTCATTTTAACGCAAAATTCTTCAACGGCGTCAAAATAAGGAATATATTTTTGTATTAGCTCTTTAAGGTGCATATCATCGGTTTCTTCAAAGAGCATTTTATACATAATAGCAACAAGTCTTGTTCCTTGACAAACCTCTAGACCATGCAACTGTGGATGATTACCTCTTTCAACATCGAAAAGCTCCCAAGCGTGTGCAACAATATGCTCAGCACCTGAAGCAGGACGTGAATTGCCAACAAAAGCCATACCAAGACCTGTAACCAAAAGACCCTCCATTATATTCTTTACACATTCAGGATTACGGTCAGCCAAGTCGTATCCGTTAGCAAGACACTTATTGGTAGCTTCTATAACGTCACCCGCTATCTTTTCGCAAAAATATTCGCCCGAATAGTCTCTTGCTAATTCCCAATCAAGTATGCCTATATACTTTCCGAACATATCGCCTATTCCGGCAAGCATCATATTAAAAGGTGCTTCCTTTAAAACATCAATATCCGCAATAATATATTTTGGCGTAGTGCCGGGTATAGTTGTTTTTGTTCCATCATGAAGTATTGGCGATCCTGCCGAAGCATAACCATCCATAGAGGGTGCTGTACCTACAATTCCGTAAGGTAAGCCTAGACGATAGCTTGTAATTCGGCAAATATCATTAAGGCTACCTGAGCCCACCGCCAAAATAAAATCAGGCATAGGATTATACTCAAAAATATTAGGCTTTGCATCTAACTTTTGAAAATTCAGTATAACCTTACCTACACTATCAGCATTAGGAAGAACAGGTTGTTCTGTAAACACAAAGGTATTATAATACATATTGTTTGCCTTTATAATTTCTTCTACCCTTTTACCTGCAACCGCATATGTATTATTATCTGCAACAATATATATCCTTTTATAGTCTTTTAGCATTTCGGGTATTTTATTAATAGCCCCCGATGAAATTTCGTAAGCTTCGATTGGCGCACGATGCTTTTTCATTGCACAATTACAAGAAAATTCTACCATAATACTATCACCTCAAATATTTGAATATATTATATCACGCAGTTTCGATTAGTGCAACCGTTAAAAATTCGGTATATAATTAAATGACAGTTGAAATGATTCGGTTATATGTTATATAATAAGGTCACCACAAACATAAAAGAAAGGAAAATCACTTTGATTAAGGACTATCACACCCACCCGCAAATATTACAAAAGCCTGAACTTTTTAAAGATTTTGCCAAAGTTGCAATAAAAAACGGTGTTCAAGAAATTTGTGTGACCGACCATATGCCGTTAAGCTGTTGTAACGCTTCTGACCGTATTCCCGCAGGTAAGGTGTCAGAATATTGCTTTAGGGTTAGAGAATTAGCCGAACAGTACAAGGGTACGCTTTCTATTAAATGCGGCATTGAAATTGATTATCATCCAACCATACTTAATGAAATAGAGGCAGTTTTAAAAGCGGGTGATTTTGATTATGTTTTAGGTTCTTCGCATCTGCACGCCATAAAACCGCTTAATATATTTGAAAAAGCAGAAACTCAAAACAATTATGCAAAGCTTATGTTTGAAAATACAATTTCTGCAGCTGAAAGTGGCTACTTTAACGCCATTGCACATATTGATATGCACAAATGGATTTTTAGTAAACCCGAGCTTTTTCCTTTAGTGAATGACGGTTACTCCCCCGCAAATCACTGCGAGCTTATTGATAATACACTTGAAGCCATAAAAAAGAATAACCTGAAATTAGAAATTAATCCTCATTTTGCGGTAAGTAATAATAACCCCAATACTGTTTATCCTGATGCATATATAGTAGAAAAGGCATTGAGTAAAAACATAAGCTTTTGTTATGGTTCTGACGCTCACGTTGCCGAGGATGTTGGCATTATGCTAAACCTTTTAAGAGAAAATAAGGTTTACGGTAAGGCTATAAAAAATTGGGAGGAATAAAGTCTTTTATACTGAATTTATAACGTTTAAAAAAGAACTATCGTACGATAGTTCTTTTTTAACAAAATTTATTTTATAGCTATAATATTCGGCTTGCCAATATAATTTAAGCCAAGTTCTTCTACAAGAGCCTTAGCGGTTATTAAAGATTCATCATCAAAAGCACTTTTCGGTTCGTGTGCGTCAAACCCAAATGTAACTGGTGATTTTTCCTCAGCCGCAACCTGCCAAAAAACCTTATTAGGATAATTTCTTTTACCCCTAATACCTAAACAATTTATTTCAAGCGGAATATTCAGTCTTCTAGCTTCTACACAAATTTTACGAATTTCCTGTTTATATATATCAACATCACCTGTAAACCCTACCATATCGGGATGAGCTACATAGGTAAAGTAACCTGTTTGCAGGCCTGACACTACATATTCACAATACTCTTTTAGCTTTTTAACATTATCACCAATACACATAGAATGCTCACCGCCATAATGCTCGTTGCCTAAAAAATGCTGTCCCAAAATCAGATATTCAGCACCCGCATTAATTGCGCCATTCAAAATAGTATCGAAAGCTTCAGGATAATACTCAGACTCAAAACCCACTTTAATATCAATTTTATCAGCATACTTTTTCTTTAAAGAAAGAATGGTATCCACATATTCATTAGCCAAGGCCATCGGTACCCTATGCGGTGCTTCATAACCGTCATCGCAAACAAAGGGAACATGATCAGAAAAGCCCATGTATTTAATTCCGCCCTCTATGGCTCTTTGTATATACTCTTCTTCGGTTCCGCTAGCATGACCGCATCTATAAGTATGAGTATGATAATTATAATCCATTTTAAATCACCTTATATATTATAAAACAGCATAAAGACCGCCGAGCTCAACACCGGTCGGTCTTATAATCTATAATTGTTTATTATTTTAATATAACCCGTTACAAAAAGCAAACCAATTATGGTGTAGCGGTGTCATCTGGCACCGTTTCTTCATTTTGTTCCTCGGTTGCAACTTCCGCATTTTGCAAATCACTACGAACAGCAAATCCCGGTAGCAAATCGTTACTTTCATCAAAAACTTCTGTTCCTGAATAAGATCCCCATTCAGCAGTAAATTTAATATTGGCAACTTCACCTGCAGGAACTATAATTCTTATAACTCTTTGCAAAGTCTCAACCGATGTATTATTATCTAAATATTTGCCTATAGGTTTAGTATAGCATGTTTGATAATCATCAGAAATATTAGTTTTAATATCTATTCTACAAAATCCCACTTCGGCGGTTGCAACATCAGCTTTTTTAATATTAAAAGTATACACCATATCAGTAGCACCGGAAGTATTATCTAAAACATAAAAATCGTTATTGGTAGGAGCTGCTTCTACCGATTCAACATTCAAATCAAAAACAGCAGTTTGAATTAAAGCTATTTTTGTTACAACAACACTTGAGAAAAAAGCGTATGCTGTACAGCTAAGACCAAATAAGCATATAAAAATGGTTATTATTGATATAGTTATTTTTCTAATAAACTTTTTTTCTGCAGCTTTTACAGCTTCCATATTAATACGCTTGCCATATCTGTTTTGCATGCTTGCAACCTCCTTTCTTGAGACATTTCACACTATTAATTATAACTATTAATTTAAAGTTCCCTCTTGCGATGCAGTTACTACAACACCTAAATCAACCCACGGTGACACATTGCCTACATAATTTGCGGCATTTCCAACCTCATTAGGCATACGCACTATAATAGCTATGTATCTTTCGCTGTTGCGGTTAAGTGTAACATCATCCTTCTGAGAATACGTATTAAGCGGATAGTTACCGGTTTCTTCAGGGAAATTTAATTTCGATAAAATCTCAGCAGTATCTCGCATAAGCTGAGCTTCGCTAGAACCGAAAATTACGCCATATTTTAGAAAATCCGGTAAATAAATATCATTACCCCATCTGTTTTTAGCAATATTAGCATTGTTTACATCAATCGCTAATCTATACTCAAAAGGCACATTGCCTATATTTTTAACCTTAAGATACACAACCTGAACATAGCCTGGTTCATAGAGTGCATTATTATTAAACAGTTGAGTTTGTGAGGTAACCTCTTCATATTCGCCCAATTCATTTTTATATTTAAGCTCTAAATCTAAATTACCTATAAAAAACTCGTTTCTAATTTCGTTAGATTTATCTGCAAACCATGCAATAGAAGTACCCGTACCTAAAACTGACCAAACCATTAAAAGGGCCAGGCTTATAACAAACGCTATTCTATTGTATCTTTTTCTGTTTTTTAACAAGCCTTTCCCTCCTTTTTAAAAAATTAGTTTTCTTTTTTTCTTCTACGTAATAGTAGGAATACCAGAATACCTATTAAAGAAATCGCTATTAAAGCTATCCAAATATATATATTAGAATCATCACCTGTTTGTGGTGGTTTTGGATCATCCTTTTCTATTGGAAATTCTTCTACCTTAAATTCCCAATCTATGTAGCCTACATTTTGTTTATATTGATTATCCAATTCCTTAGGTACATCTAAAATAACATTTAAGTTAACTTCGCCGCCCGAATATAATGTTCCAAGCTCTACCCAATCTGAAAGCTGAGCTGTTTCACTAGCGGCAGCATCAAACATATATGGCATATCGTTATTTTCTGTCTTTTCAACCCTTAAATTAAGCTGTGAAAGAAACTCTTTTGAATCTACAAAAGCACCCAAAGAACGCATATATATTTTCACCTTTACTTCGTTTGAAGCATCGTTCTTTACAGAGATTTCTTGAGTAATACTGTCACCTGGCATAACATCCTTAAAATCAGAAAACAAATCTGTTGGTGAATATTCGCTACCGGGCTTAAAAATAAAGTTTTTAGATTCGCCATCATATATAACATTTGCACGTGCCGCACTAACTGAAATAAAACACGAGCAAACAACTAAAAGTGCTATAGCTAAACTTAAAATTCTTTTCATTTATTTCACACCTTATTCCTTAGGCCATCCAGCCGCATTATATGTTTCGTTGTTTTCTACACTATTGTTTTCGCTCTGCACAGCCTGTGCTACAACAGAAATCTTTAGATTAGCACCAAGAAAGCTATTATCAACATTACTACCTACAACCTCTACGTTAGAGAATATATCAGAGGTAGACTGACCCGGATTAACTATACCGGTGTAATAATACCAACCATCTTTCAAAATCCAATCTGTTTCATTAATATTCAGCTTGAACGCATTCTCTGCAGAAATTTCATCAGAATCGTCACCGTAAACAACCTTTGCTCTTACATAAAAAGGATGCTCACAATCGCTTTGTATGCTAACCTTTTTGCTTACAATATCACCGGGAACAACATACACACCTTCTTCGGGGAATTTTTCGCCCTTATCGGTTTTTTCGTTAATTATAAACTGTATATTACCAGAGGTTATAACATTTGTAGCTTTGTTTGCAATAGAATAATATGAAAGTGTTTCCCCTACGAAAAACGTAGCTATAATAGCCACTATACAAACTAAAACAAGCCTTAGCTTAAAATTAGTACGCATGTTATCCCCCTTCCCTTTATAAAAATTTTAACCTTTTCAGCTATCAAAAGGTACAACATGTTATACCCTTTGATAGCCGCCACTTCCAAAAGGAAGTGGTGGCTGAATGTTTTTAACCTAAATAACTGTTAATCAAATTAATAATTTCTTCATAAGTAGCAACGCCCTTACCTACAGAAATCTTGAAATATTGAACATTGAAACCTACAAACTGCTCATAAGTGAGGTAATCTGCAAATTCATCATAAGTATATAAGCCGTATTTTTCAATATCCGCCTGCATTTGTGCTTCATCATACTTCATATCATCGCCAATATTAAAGTAATCAAACAATGGCGCATCTTCCTCATGGAATGTATCAGAGAACATATCCTCTACTATAAAGTTATAGTGTAAAGCAGACATTATAGAATAACTTGTTGTGTATTCATTATAAACGCTATAGTCTGCCAACTCTACTGTTGTATAGCTGTCACCATCTGCCTTAACAAATTGATGACCAACATACGAAGCAACTGTATCCTCATCTATAAGTACGAACTCATTTAAATCCTTATCTAAGAATCTGTGATTGTTTACAACCTTCACGATTGTTCCATCTGCAAACTCAAGCTTGATTATATTATAATCTTTAGTACCCATATTAAATACAATTGCTGCAGGAACAACTGCATATTCACCGTTATAGAAATCCCAAACTAAAAGTTGGTCTTCACAGGTTACATCCTGAATTTGTTTCTTGCTGCCGTCTGCTAAAGTAACTAAAGTATCACCTGTTACACAACTGCCGCTAGCTTCTTTCAATGTACCGTTTACAAAATCAGAATATGAATACTGGGTGCCGTTCTTATAATCAGCATACTGGAAGTTCCAATTCTTAGTGAATTTTATTGAGCTACCGTTAGAATCGGGAAATTCATAAGTTACTGTAACAGGTCTTGCAGCACTACCTGTTGATACATATCC
>JAZREW010000162.1:0-39768 GCA_045661005.1 Acutalibacteraceae bacterium
CTATAATTCCATCGGTATTATTATCAACACCGATTATATCGTTCATCTTTACCATCAAATTTAGTCGTTTATTTTTATCTAAGTGTTTCCCCTGCTTTTAGTCTTGACAACAAGAATATTTGCAGTATTGCGGATACTTCCTTTATTTCCTCCCACTGATGAGGAGCATATCTTTTATAATAAGATTTTGCTGTGCTGTTCGGTATAAATAATCTTGAACCCGCCATGCAGCAAAAAACTCTATTGGATTAAGTTCAAATATTCACAATGAGCATTATACTTTTTTCTATTCTTTGTTTCATAGCGGTGGAAATTCTGCACCGCTATATGATAGTTATGTTTTTAAATAATATCCATACAAAAACTCCGTAGATAAGATTGAAGAGTTCTTACTTACGGAGTTTAATTTTACGACCACATAGCATCCCGCAGTCATTTTTGGAGTATATTGAAACAGTGGATACAAGATGCTTATAAAGCAAGTGATTTCGAGCGGAAAGGTCTATAAAGCACCCAAAATGCTTTTTTGCACTTGGGATTTGTTTTAAACTTAAAATCCGCTGATTTTCATCAGCGGATTTTTGCTTTTTTTATAATCAATGCATAACATTAAAAAGGTTATCTTTTTCTGCTATGTTTTGAGGGTTTTCGCTAAATAGACTTGAATACGAGAAAAATACAACACCGTCAACATCAGTATCGTCTAAACAAATTTTAGTTTCACGTGCTAAAATATCGTTATATTCCTGCCATTCGGTACCGTCTGTATTAGAAGCGGTACCCACTTTGTATGCCGCAAGACCTATACTTAATTTTACGTTTGTATTCTTTTTGCAAAATTCTTTCCAGTCAGCAAGCAATTTATCAAAATTATAATTACTATTAGTATGGTTAAAACCAAAGTACAGCTGAGGTATTATTTCATCAATATAGCCTTTTTCCATCCAACCACCTATATCGGCATACAGTTCTTTGAAATTTCTATTTATATTGGCAGCAGGGCTTATGCTAAACACTATATTTTTGCCCGAACCTGCTACTACAGATTTGCAACCCGAAACCAGCTTATCTACATTTGCTCTGCGCCAATCGGATAAATTTAACGGATTTTCTGTAGAACTACAGTAATTTTGATAACTTAAAGCATCTATACCAGCATCGGTAGATGGGTAAAAATAATCGTCAAAGTGAATACCGTCAACATCATATTTTTGAATTATTTCACTTATTCCGTTTAAAACAAGTTGTATTGAATCATTCTCAGCAGGATTAAGATAAAATCCATCTTTGATAATTACATTTTTATCGTTAAAAGAATCTGCATCTGTAAGCCATTTATAAGCAGGCGAATTACTGTTCAGGGTAGAAACATCACTACTCGAAGTAGAAACCCTGTAAGGATTAAGCCATGCATGAACCCTTATTCCTGATTTATGACATTCGTCTATCATATATTTGAAAACATCATAATTATAATTTGCAACATATTTTCTTAGCGGAAAATACGCAGAGCTGTATAACGAATCACAATGAGACCTTACGTGAATATAAAGGTCTGAAATATTGAATTCTACAAGATTATCTATTATCTCGCCAAAATTAGCTTTAAATTTTGAACTATTTTTAAGTAGCGTATTTAATTCTATATAGCTTAACCACATACCGTAAGAAATATCAAGCTTTTCTACCGTTTCAACAACTTCCGGTGTGGGTGGAGCTACGGTCTGACTTGGTGTATTTTCTGTGCTTGAAGGCGTAGACGGAATTTGCTGTATTTCCTGCTTTACTACAGGTGCTATAACCTCTTCCTGTACAATTTCTTCTTCGCTAGAAGTTTCTTCTGAAACATCTATCACTATATCAGAAGAGGTATTCTTATAGGTCGAGCTTTGACTTGAAATATCGTCTGTTACTGACTTTCTGCAACCCGAAAGCAGGCACAACAAAACAATAAAAATTATAAACGTCCTTTTCATTTTTTCTCCCAAACTTTTTAATTGAATTTAGCACTTAGTACCACCTCTTCGGCATATCTGACGCCTTCCATAGCATCCTTGGCGTACTTATCCGCTCCTATTTTATCTGCATATTCTTGAGTAAGCACAGCGCCTCCCACAATGGTTTTGCACCACGGTGCTTTTTCTTTGAGTTGTTTTATGGTTTCTTCCATGGCGGGTACAGTTGTAGTCATAAGCGCACTTAATCCCACTATCGTTGCGTGCAGCTCTACTACTTTTTCTACAACTTCCTCAGGCGATACATCTTTGCCAAGGTCTACAACATTAAACCCGTAATTTTCGAGCAAAAGCTTAGCTATATTTTTGCCTATATCGTGAATATCACCCTTAACGGTAGCAATAACAAATGTACCTTTATTCTCGCTATCGTTACCCGCCATAAATGCCTTGATTACCTCGAACGCACTTTTTGCCGCTTCGGCACTCATAAGTAATTGAGGTAAAAACATCTTCTTGTTTTCAAACCCGTTACCAACAATGTTAAGTGCCGGAATAATTTCGTCATTAACAATATTTAAGGGTTGCGTATTTTCGAGCATCTTTTTTGTAAGCTCGGCAGATTTATCCTTAAATCCCTTTACAATAGAATATTGCAGTTCAGAAGAATAATTCTCTTCTGCATTTTGCGATTTTGATGTTTCCGATACGGAAGCTGCCGCAAACAAATCCGCTGAATTTATATACTCAGAACAGTTTTCGTCCATACCTTTAAGTGCTTTGTAAGAATAATATGTTTTCATCATATCCGCAGAATAGGGATTCATTATTGCCGCCGAAAGCCCGTTCTCAAGTGCTAGCGCAAAAAACACACCGTTAATAGCATCACGATTAGGCAGACCAAAAGACACGTTTGAAATACCGAGCGAGGTATTGCAGCCAAGCTCAGTTTTAATTGTTTTTAGCGCCTCAAGGGTTGCCAAAGCAGAGTTATTATCTGCACTTATAGTCATAGCAAGCGTATCGAATATTATGTCCTTTTTCTCAATACCGTACTTTGCGGCAGTATTAAGGATTTTTTTAGCTACAGCCACCCTACCCTCTGCGGTTTTGGGAATCCCGTTTTCATCCAAGGTAAGCGCTACTACCAAGCCACCGTATTTTTTAACAAGTGGGAAAACCGATTCCATACTTTCTGCTTTGCCGTTTACTGAATTTATCATTGCCTTTCCGTTGTATCTGCGAAGAGCTGACTCCATAGCGCAAACATTGGCAGTATCGATTTGCAAAGGCAAATCAGTAACAGACTGTAGCTCGCAAACAGCATTCTCAAGCATTTTTACTTCGTCAATTTCAGGCAAACCAACGTTAACATCAAGTATATGAACGCCTTTTTCTTGTTGTTTAACGCCCTCAGATAAAATATAGTTTACATCATTTTCAATTAAGGCTTGTTTGAAACGTTTTTTGCCTGTGGGATTTATACGCTCGCCTATAAGAATTGGTTGTTTGCCAAATTTTACAGCAGTAGTGTAAGAAGACACAACCGAAATATTTTTATTTTTAATAGGTTCGGGTATAAAGTCGCAGGTTTTGCTATACAAAGCTTTAATATATTCGGGTGTAGTACCGCAACAACCGCCTACAACACGAACACCCTTTTTAATTATATCGGCAACCTCTATAGCAAAATCATCAGCAGTTACATCGAATACTGTTTTTCCGTTTACTGATTTCGGAAGTCCCGCATTAGGCTTAAGTATTACAGGAACCGATGCATTTTCAAGCAATTCCTCTGCAACCGCTTTAAGCTGACGAGGTCCCAAAGAACAGTTAGCGCCTAACGCATCTACACCCATACCCTCTAAAAGTGCTACCATAGCGGCAGGTGTAGCCCCTGTCATTAGCTTTTTATCTTCACCGTAAGCATTAGAAACAATTACAGGTAACTCGCAGTTTTCCTTTGCGGCTAAAAGCGCCGCTTTAGTTTCGTAAGAGTCGTTCATGGTTTCTATAACAATAAGGTCAACACCATATTTAACACCAAGCTTTACAGTTTTAGCAAATATACCTACGGCATCCTCAAAATCAAGGTCGCCCAGCGGTTTTAAAAGCTTTCCTGTAGGGCCTATGTCAAGTGCAATAAACTTCTCACTACTAAAAACAGAGTTTTCTCTTGCGGTTTTAGCATTTAAAACTGCCGACATTATAATGTTTTCTAATTCGTTTTCTTCAAATTTAAGCAGATTTGCACCAAAAGTATTAGTACAAACAACATTACTGCCCGCATTAAAATAAGCTTTATGTATTTCTATTATTTCGTTTGGATGTGTTAAATTCCAACGTTCAGGATGCTCACCTGGCATTAAACCCTTTTGTTGAAGTAATGTACCCATACCGCCATCAAGATAAACTATATTATTTTTCAAGTATTCTCTAAAATCCATAACACACCTCACCCCAATATATCGGAAAGATTACCTTGAATTTTCGCCGCAACATCGGGTTTATTCATTGAATATACATGCACATTTGTAATTCCGTTAGCATATAAATCTATAATTTGGTCGGTGGCGTACGCTATGCCCGCCTGTTTCATAGCGGCAGGATTTTCACCGAATTTATCCACCAAGCTTTTAAATCTTTGTGGCATAAACGAACCTGAAAGCTTAATGGCACGTGCCACCTGATTTGCATTTGTAATGGGCATAATACCCGGGATTACAGGAACAGTTATTCCAGCCTCTCGTATTTTGTAAAGAAAATTATATAATAAATTATTATCAAAAAACATTTGAGAGGTTAAAAAATCACAACCCGCATCTACCTTTTCTTTAAGCCATTTAATATCTTCCTTTTGGTTAGTGCTTTCGGGATGTATTTCGGGATAGCACGCCCCACCTATGCAAAAGTTTGGATTAGCCTCTTTAAGTTCTAAAACAAGGTCGATTGCATGCTTATACGCCCAACCGCTACGGTCGGCATTTTCAAGCTCTGCAGGAATATCACCTCTAAGCGCCATAACATTCTCTATGCCTGCCGCTTTTATTTCTTGTATTTTTTGTTGTACTGTTTCCTTTGTGGAAGAAACACAGGTAAGATGCTCTAAAGTAGGCACACCGTAAAGCTCTTTTAAGTTTTTAGCAATATCTAGTGTGTATTTACTTGTACCGCCACCCGCACCATATGTAACGCTCATAAAGCTTGGGTTTAGCTTTGCTATTTCCTCTGTTGCAGATTTTACACTTTCAAAGCTGGTTTCGCTTTTAGGCGGAAAAACCTCAAAAGAAAGGGATAATGTATTTTGATTAATTAAATCTATAATTTTCATAAACCTTATTCCTTTAACAAAATATTACATATATTATACACCTAAACAAACATTCAAATCAAGCATTTAATACTCGATTTGAAATTGTCGGGTTATAACACAAAATAATATAAATAAAGGATACGGAAAATTTCCGTATCCTTTATTCTTCATTAAAATTTTGCGAGCAACCGCAAGCGCCCGAATTATTTTTGTTGCAACAATTGCAACTATGTGGGCAACCTATACACTTTTTACCGCTTTTTTTAGATTTATAAATATAAAAAATGGCAAGTGCTAAAATTATTACAACCACTGCAATAATAATAAAGTTTTCCATATTTTTCAACCCTTTATACCTTTTCGGCAGATTTAGCCCTTTTTTCTGCAGTAACGCATAAATAAACTACTATAGCCGCCATAACTGCAACCGCAATTCCGCCACCTATTGCACCGCCAACGTGCAAAGAGTTAGCATCAACTATAAGCGTACCTATTGTGTTTACAAGATAACCCATTGTAAAGCCCATACCAAGCTGAAGCGCTATACCGCTCCATAACCATTTTGCGCTTTTCATTTCGCTGCTCATTGCCGCAATTGCCGCAAAGCAAGGCGGTGAAAATAAGTTGAACATAAGATACGCCAAAGCCGCAGTTGCACTAATACCGATTTTTGTAGCCACCTGCTCAGCACCGCCCTCAAGCACCAATTCATCAACATTAATGAAATTAGTTATGCCAAAGCATACCGCTAATGTACCAACAACATTTTCTTTAGCAATAAAGCCTGTAACAGCCGCTGCCGCCAATTGCCAAGATACTATACCAACAATCGGCAACACTATGTAAGAAAAAGGTCCTGCAATTGTAGCTAAAATCGAAGTATCAGCAGAAGATGCCACCTTAAAGCTTAAATCAAATGTCTGCATAACCTGAACTACAGTATTGCAAACAAGAATTACAGTAGCCGCTTTTACTACATAAGACCAACCTCTGCTACACATAGACTTAAACGCACGCCATAGTGAAGGCACCTTATATTCAGGCATTTCTATTATAAAATATGATTTTTTAAATGTACCTAAAGTAATCTTTTTAATCACTAATGCGCCTAAAAGGATTATCAATATGCCAACAAAATACATTAAAGTGCCTACCCAAGAGGCATCCTTAAAGAAAACACCTGCAAAAAGTGCAATTACAGGTAGCTTTGCACCGCAAGGCATAAACGGTGCCAGCATAGCAGTTGCCCTGCGCTCACGTTCATCCCTTATAGTACGGCACGCCATAACGCCGGGAACAGCACATCCTGTACCTATAACAAAAGGTATTATAGATTTGCCCGAAAGACCAACCTTTTTAAATATGGGGTCTAAAATAACCGATACTCTTGCCATATATCCGCAGTCTTCGAGTAAAGCTATAAGAAAATACATCACCATTACAAGCGGTAAAAATCCTATAACTGCAATAGCACCGCCTATAACGCCGTCAATCAAAAGAGCATAGAGTAGCGGATTTGCATTTTCAACCAAACCACCCACAAAAGCCTGACCTTTTTCAAGCAAGGCAGAAAGCCAATCGGCAATCCACACGCCCGGACCCGCTTGCGAGGTCCAAAAAACCAGATACATAACAATGGCAAAAATCGGAAGTCCCAACCATTTGTTTGTGAGAATATCATCAATTTTGTCCTGCACGTTAGTGTCTTTAGTTAAAACTTTTCTGTTTTCTACTTCATTTACAAGCTGATTTACAAACTCAAATCGCTTTCTATCTGCCATCTCTACGGCACTTTTATCAGAAAGGTCTATATCTGCTTGAATGTATGGAGATTTTTGCTCCTTGCCCATTGCCGCCAAAGCATAAGACATAACCTCTTTAAGACCGTCAGCCGAGGTAGATACAGTATCCACCACAGGACAACCAAGCTTTTGCGCTAAAACTTCGGAATTGATTTTTGTTTGTTTTTTTTCGTTTATATCCGCCTTATTTAAAGCCACTACCATTGGAATACCCAGCTCTAACAACTGTGTTGTAAAGAAAAGGCTACGGCTTAAATTTGTAGCGTCTACTATATTTATTATAACATCGGGATTTTCTGTTTTTATGTACTCACTTGTAACGCTTTCTTCAGATGTAAAGGGTGACATTGAGTAAGCGCCCGGTAGGTCAACCGCAACAATCTCGCTTTCACCGTTTAAAAAAAGCTTTTTTATTGCATGCTCTTTTTTATCAACCGTAACACCCGCCCAGTTGCCTACCTTTTCGTTACTGCCTGTAAGGGCATTATACATAGTGGTTTTTCCGCTGTTTGGATTGCCCGCTAATGCAATTCTCATTCTCTTCTCCTCTTCAAAATATAAAATGCTAATCTATATACAAAAGTTTAATCTTCTATTTTAATAGCCTTTGCTAAATCTACATCAATATTATAACGAGCGTCTTTTATTGAAACAGTTCTGCTGCTTCTTCTTTTAGCTATAACGGTTATAGGCTCGCCCGAATAACAACCTAGTGAAAATAAAAACGCATTAAGCTCTTCATCGTTTGTATTAATTTCTTTTATAATGTGTTCTACACCAATTTCTGCCATACTTAAATCCATTTATTTTCACCTCTACTTAATCTGTTAGCATAGGCTAACTCGCATTTATAATTTTTGGTTAGCACTAGCTAACCACTAGATATTATAAACACCCGCAAGGGTTTTGTCAATACCAAAAATAAAAAAATTTACTGTTTTTTTGGCAAAGAAACCCTGCGGGTGCATATTATTTTTTATTTAAAATCAATTTATTATTTAGAATCTTTAAAAATAAGATTTTTAACAGGCTTTTGTGCTCTCTCACAAACAGTCACAAATATAACCGCTACCGCAAAATATAATAAACCTTTTATGCCAAATAGCTCAAAAGCAAGCAAAACTGTGGCTAATGGACAATTTGTAACACCGCAAAACAGCGCTGTCATACCAACTGCCGCACAAAAAGAAGTGTTTACACCAACAAATCCCGCCAATGCTGCACCTAAAGTGGCACCCACAAACAATGTAGGAACAATTTCGCCACCCTTTAAGCCTGCGCCTAAAGTGATTGCAGTAAAAATTATTTTAAGTAAAAACGCTTCGTTATGTACAAATCCGTTTTCAAAAACACCTTCAATAATATTAAGACCCGCACCGTTATAATCGTTGGTTTTTAAAGCTACTGTAAGCAAAACAATTATTGCACCGCCCACAAATACACGCAAATATTCATTTTTAAAGCATTTTTTAAACGCCTTTGTTGAAAAATAAATGCTTTTTTCAAAAAGCACGCTCGCAACAAAACCTGCAACCGCTATTAAAACCACAGTCGCTACACTTAGCCAACTAATTTCGGGTATTCCGCCAATTTCAAACCGTTCAGCATGAACTCCGCATAAGAAACTTACTGCAAACGCAGTAGCCGAGGTTATTATACAGGGGAAAATTGCGGTTGTAAATGAGCTTAATCCTACCGCCTCTACCGCAAAAACCGCCGCACATAAAGGTGTGCCGAAAACCGCAGAAAAAACACCTGCCATACCGCTCATAACAATAATTCTTCGTGTGTTTTCGGCAAATTTTAAAACCTTTGCAAAAACAGACGCTATACTGCCGCCTATTTGCAAAGCCGCTCCCTCCTTGCCCGCAGAACCACCAAACAAATGGGTAACTACCGAGCTTATAAAAATAGCGGGAAACAACCCAAAAGAAACCTTTTTTGTTGAACGTGCAGCCTCATATATGCCACTAACGCCTATATCTGTAACCTTACAAGTTCTGTACAAAAACGGAATTAAAAGTGCCGCTATGGGCAGAAAAAATATAAGCTTGCTGTTACTAATTCTAACACTTGTAACAAGTGCAATTGATTTAGCAAACGCCGCACCTATTGCACCGCACACTATACCCGTAACAATAGCAATAGCCAACCATTTTAAAAACTTATAAAAATATTTTTTAACATCTAAACTAAATTTGGTTTGTTTTGAATCACTCAAAAAAATCGACCTACTAAATTAAAAATTTGTTGCAATGTCTTTTGCTATTAAAGCATACATTTCGGTAACTTTATCAAAAAGCTCACCGTTTAAATTGGTAGACGGCATAGTTTCTAAAGAAACCACACCATCAAACCCTATTTCATTTAACGCTTTTGAAAACTGTTGCCAATCAATTAAACCAAAATACGGCAATAAATGCTCATCGCCCACAAGTTTATTATCGTGAACATGTAAAACCTTAAGCTCGCCCTCTAGACTTTTAACCTCTTCATAAATAGAAAGATCTTTGTTAAAAATCGGCAAATGGCCGGTATCTAAACAAATTTTAAAATTCTCATCATTTATAGTTTTTACAAACCTTAAAATATCAGCAGGCGCCGCAATTGAAAAATTCTTAAACGGCATATTTTCAAGACAAATGGTAACATCGTACTTTTTTGCATGCGCCAAAAGCTCGGTCATAAATTCTAAATTTATATCCCAAGTCTTTTGCTCATCGGGTGTACCTACATCATCAACATAACAAGGCATAATAGGATGCACAACCCAATACTTACATCCCATAAAAGCGGTAACTTCTATAGACTTTTTCATTTTTTCCATTCTCTCGGCACGGTCTTGCTCGGTATAATCTTTTGGTGGCCATTGCCAAGGACCATGCACCTGATGTATGGTTATTTCGGCTTGCTTTGCACGAGAAACTTCATTTAAAGCCGCCTCTTTCCAAACCTTGTCATTATCCGCATAAAAGATGGTTTCAGTTTTTGTTAAATCAAAATCCACACAATCAAAGCCTGCTTTTTTAAGCTTTTTATAGGTTTCTTCACCCCAACGAAGTGCAAAACCATTATTTGTAGAATACTGTATACCTATTTTCATATAAATCACCCGCCGTGCAATTTATTTTATATATTTAAATCAGCTATTATAAATTAATCTTTGCGCCACCCTGTTTTCTTGATTCTTCTGCCGCAAAACCGAGATAATGACTACACATAGCACCCTCAATACCGTTTTTATCAATAACACGGCCCTCGTTGTACGCTTCGAGAATTTTTTTAGTCATCAAATAATCTCCGCCGCCGTGGAAACCTTCGCAAATAGTTTCTACATCGTATATGCGTTTCTCTTTTTCGCCGTATATTTCAACATAAATCTTGTTTTCACTAAACGCACCATAGAGCTCACCGTATGTACCGTGAACTCTTATCTTACGGTTTTCCTCGTTAGTAAATGCGGTCATAGTAAGATGTGCTGTAACGCCGTTTTCGAATTCAATATTTGTAACCTGATGGTCAACAACATCGTTATCGCAATAAAATACGCAACGTGAATAAGGATTGTTCTTATCATTTAAGCATTTTTCAATCTGCTCTTTGTCATTTATATCGTCAAAATATCCCATTTTGAACAACCACCATGGGTTTTCGGAATAGAATTTATAGTTATTATAAGGGCAAGTATCAGCATGCTTACAATCGCAACAATGCTTAGCCGCACCCTCGGGTGCGTTTTTCTCATTAAAGAACATAAGGCTACCCATAGAAGAAACGGCCGAAGGCTTAGTTTCGGTTAACCAATAAAGCAAATCCATATCGTGACTGCATTTTGCAACTATCATAGGTGTACTTTCTATACTGTTGCGCCAATTGCCACGAACAAAGCTATGTGACTGATGCCAGAACGCCACACCCTCGGTAAGATTAATGGTTGCAACCTGACCTAAAATTCCGCTGTCTATAAGCTCTTTAACCTTCATAAAGAAAGGAGTATATCTTAACACGTAGCAAAGATAAATCTTTGTGTTATTTTCCTTTGCCGCCCTTTCAATATCTTTACAATCCTCTAAATTAGTAGCAATAGGTTTTTCTAATAAAATATCATATCCCAATTCAATCGCTTTCATAACATGGCGATGATGTAGCTGGTCAAGGGTAGAAACAATCAATAAGTCGGCTAATTTACCCTTTGCCCAGAAATTTTCTTCGTTTGAAAAAACATGCTCAGAATCTAAATCGAATTTTTCTGACGCTTTTTGTAATTTATTTTTATCTGTATCACAGATTGCACTTATTTCAGCACCGTGTTCTTTAAACAAATGTGCATATCCGTTTCCTCTGTCTCCATAACCGATAACTGCAATTTTCATTTAAATTCCCCTCAAAAAAGCATTGTGCTATTTGCTTACATATTATCATATTAGCTACTCTAAATCAATACTTTAATCAAGTAAATTTTTAAAAAAATTATAGAAAAAAGAGCGTTTTTTCACGCTCAAATTTTCTCTTTATTTATATCACGCAAAGCCTTATAAATTTCTCTGTAACAATAATAATTTTTATCGTATATTGTGTAATTTTTTGCGTTTGGAGTATACTCAAAAACGGTGCGCACCATTTTTTCGCTTGCCTCGCAAAGATTCTTCCAAAGGCCTATTCCAACACCTGCAAGCATAACCGCACCTAAAGCAGAGGTTTCGTCACAAGCGGTCATCTGAACCGCAGTTTTGCAGACATCTGCCCTTATCTTACACCAAAGCTCTGCACGGCTACCGCCTCCTGAAAGTCTGATACTGCCAAGCTTTATGCCAGTTTCTTTTGTTGCAGTATCAAGAATATGCCTAACACTGAACGCTACACCCTCCATAACGGCACGTGCAAAGCTACCGTTATTATGTTGTGAGCTTATGTTTACAAATGCACCATGAGCCTCGGCATCCCAAATAGGCGCTCTCTCCCCCGAAATATACGGTAAAAACACCATACCGCCACAACCTGCTTTTTCTTTTTCGGCCTCATTTATTAATTCTTCAAAACCCATATCACGTACCTGCGAACCATACCATAAAAGCGAACTGCTACCGCTTTGGGTTGGTCCGTAAACAACCGCCACCGAGCCTGTTATGTGCGCCGGTATGGTCATCAGTCCGTCAACATAAACTGTATCCTTAACCGAAAGACCTACTATTTCAGAAGTACCTGTACAATTAAAGGCTATGCCCTCTTTTTCAAACGCACCGCTACCAAGCATGGTAGCAGGACCGTCACTCCAACCCGCAACCACAGGTGTGCCCTCGCTTAAACCGGTAAGCTCGGCTACTTCTTTTGTAACATTTCCGCATACCTCAAACGGTGCAAAAACAGGCGGTATAACATCAGGTGCAAAACCTAAATAATTAATATATTCACAAGGCACTTCACCCGTATAGGTGTTTACTACACTTTTATTTATCCACTTATCAGAAAAATATTTGCCTGTAAGCTTGTAGTTTACATAATCCTTTGGTTGTAATATTTTATATGTTTTTTGGGCAGTTTCAGGTTCATTACGTGAAACCCACAAAAGACGTGACGCCGCCCAGTTTGCCGTAACAGGAACATGAGCGCCTAAAAGACTAAAAAGCTTTTCTTCACCAATATCTCTTTTAATCATTTCAGCCTCTTCTACTGCACGTGTATCACGCCAGATTATTGCAGGTCGCAACGGTTTACATTCGCTATCCACAAAAATTTCAGTAGAGGTTTGACCTATTACACCTATTGCCTTTACCTTAGATAAAACTTGAGGGCATTTTTGATTAATTTCCTTTAAAGCTATAAGTGTGCCGTTCCAATAATCCTCTGCGTTTTGTTCATAGCAGTTGCCGTTAAAGTTATTTACCTTGTATTCGCTTTTACCTACAGCTATTATTTCACTCTTTTCATCAATAACCGTAATTTTGCAAGAGCTAGTACCTATATCAACGCCAAGTAACAATGTTCTGTTCACTTTCTGTACCCCATTTTATATGATATTTCTGCCGCAACCGCACGAACCTTTTCTATAATACCGTCAAGCTGATTTATTCTTTCTTTAGTTTTAATCATGGATACACTGATAGCCGCCTCTACCTTACCGCTATGCGAAAAGATTGGTGCCGCCACACATAACCCGTTTGGCTGATTTTTTTCGTCATCTATAGCAAAACCCAGATTTATTATTTTTTCACTTTCTGCAAAAGCCTCCGTTTTATTATAAGATAACATAACCATACCGAGCGCTGTGTTTTCTGCCGACAAACGCTTGCCTATAAATGCGGGAACTATACTGTCAATCCATTCTTTTTTTCGGTCATATCTATCTATAATAACAACCTCACCGCCGTCTAACACACCTAAGTGGGTGGTGGCTTCAAGCTCGGCAGCTAAATTTCTAAGCGGTATTGACGAAAGCTCTCTAAAATCTATGCCGGACAACACAAGTTGCCCCTTTTCAACAAATTTCATACCAAGACGATACTTTTTGTTTTGTGAATTTCTTTCCAGCAGACCTGCATTTTCAAGTGATTTTAAAACAGGCATAATAGTTGTTACAGCCACCGCACATTCGTCTGCTATTTCTGCTAAAGAAAGCTCACTTTTAAAAGGTGTAAACAATTCTAACACAAAACAAGCTCGCTCTACCGATTGATTTACTGCATTACTTGCCATTTTTTACACTTTCCTTAATTTCTTTCATTCTTGCAATAAAACGCTTAGCATTTTCGGTAACCTTTGCATAATCGCCGTAATCTGCAGGTTCTAGAATAGCGGCACCTAAGCCTACTGCATCCACACCCGCTTTAATCCAATCACCCATATTATCATAATTACATTTGCCTGTAACTATAAAAGAGGCTTGTGGGAATGGTCCGTGCATATCTTTTACAAACTGAGTACCGTAAAGATTACCCGGGAAAATTTTAAGTATATCAGCACCCGCACTCATAGCATTTTCAATATCCCTGGCACACGAAACACCCGGAACCGACAATACACGGTAACGGTTGCACATACGAACAACATTTTCATCAAAGCAGGGGCTTACTATATATTCCGCTCCCGACATAATAGCAATTCTTGCGGTTTCACTATCCAGCACAGTACCTGCGCCTAAAATAGCACCGCTACCGGCAAATTCTGTACTCAATTTTTCAAGCACATGGTGTACTCTTGGCACAGTACAGGTAATCTCTACCGAAGAAATTCCGCCGTTTACGCAAGCCTCGGTAATTTTGCAGGCTTTTTCGCTATCCTCTGTTCTTATAACGGCAATAATGCCCTCTTCTTGCATTTTTAAGGCTATTTTTTCTTTTCGCATATGTTTTTTCTCCTTAAAATTCGAATATTTCGAATAGGTTAATAATTATTTCGAAACAATTATAATATTATACTTTTTCATTGTCAAGCTAAAATAAAGCAAAAATAATAAATCCCACACCATTCAAGATGTGGGATTTAACTTACTAACTAATTAAGCTTTGGTAAGCTTGCGGCCGCAACCGACTGACCAACACGGCGTGAATTTTCATCAGGAATATGAAGCTTAATCTGTTTTGCTAATTCGGGGAATTCGGTATCAAGCACCTCTTGTGCACGCTCAAGAAGAATTACGCCACCCTCACCTGAGGTTACACGTCCCATAATAAGCACATGCTTAATATCATAAAATTCGCTGTAATAAGCAATAGCGTAACCGAAATATGCGCCTATTGTGTCATATATAGCGGCGGCACGCTCGTCGCCCTCTTTCATAAGTCCCTGAACAACCTTAAGCTTTTCAGCAGGTGAAAGATTTTCATCAAGTTCAATACCGGCAAAGGGTGCCAACTTAATAACGCCGTCTTGCGAGAAATATTTAACACCGCAACCATAGTCGCCCGACCATTCATCTACCATAGCTTCTTCGCAGAAATCTACAGGCACGAAAGCTAACTCGTTAAGCCATCCTGTAATATTACCGTTGGGGTCAACATAACCGCCAGCCTCACTTGTACCCATAGCAATACCAAGAACCGAATCATCCTCTAAATCCATAGCACCGGCTAAAGCGGTAACGTCACCGTCGTTAGCAACCTCAATCGGAATATTCTCACCAATTTCCTTTGCTACATCAAGGTACATATTCTTAACCTTTTTATCAAATTCTTCATCGCTTACCTTTAAGAAAAGGGATGCAACCATTATTCTGTTATCTACATAAACACCGGCACTTGATACACCAATAGCGTCAACACGAGGCATATGTGAAGCGGCGGTTTTCATTGCCTGCTTAATACCTTCATAATGATAATCAGGGTCAGAATTGGTTTTAGGGAACCATACAACCTCTTCAGAATAAACGCTTTCGCCGTTTATAACAGCACTTACCTTACGGTCACTACCGCCTGCATCAAAGCCTATGCGGCAACCGTCAAGATGTCTGCCTATAGGAGCTGCGGCAGATTTATCCTCAGGTGCATCCTCAAGAGCGCAAACCTTAACTTCAAATTTTTGCTCGTACACTCTTTCCATAAACTTAACATCAAAATCACGAAGACCGCCATAGGTATAAGCCTCTTTAATCTTGTTACCTACAGTTTCGCTGCCTGCAATTATAATTTTATAACCGCCCGCAACCCACAAAAGTGACTTTGCAATTCTTTCAACAAAACGGAAATTTTCTGTATCCTTACCTGTATTATCCTTATAAATACGTGTTTTATATGTTGTTGTGTAGCCCTTGTTTCTTTCAATAGCTATAACTATATCCTGACCGTTTTCTTTAGTATTTTCACGCATTTCACGGCAAACAAGTGAAAGTGGCTGGAATTTTGGGTCTAACTTTGCATTAACTTTAAGCTTCATATTTAATTTCTCCTCTTATAATAGTTTTCTTAACTTCAAAGCACTCGTCAGTAATAACTATATCTGCATCCTTACCGGTTTCAATTGAGCCTTTTTTATCGGCAATGCCTATAACTGTGGCAGGATTTAAGGAAGCGCAGTTTACACATTCATAAAGCGGTATATCAGAATTTTTATAAACATTCCATACACCACGGTTAAGGTGCAATACACTACCTGCAACTGTACCGTCTTCCAAACGGCAAACAATGTCTTTATATATTATTTTGGCGCCGCCAAGAGTGTATTCGCCGTAAGGCAAACCGCCTGCCGGCAAACAGTCTGTAATAAAGCAAAGCTTTCTTCCCTTTAGCTTCCAAAGCATATCATAAAAACATTTATCTACATGGAAAGTATCTACTATAAGCTCAACACTTATATCTGCATTAAGTGCCGCCGTTACAACGCCGGGCGCCCTGTGAGCCAAAGGTGTCATAGCATTAAACAAATGTGTTACGTGTTTTACACCCGCATTAACACCCGCCATAGCAGTATTGTAATCTGCCGAAGTATGTCCCATAGAAACCACAACATCGGTATCACGGCAAATTTCACGAATAGCCGCAAAATCGTTTTCATCTGTTTCAGGCGCTAAAGTTATTGTTTTAATAATATCGGCATATTCCTTAACAAATGCAGCATCAGGCTTTAATATATACTTAGCGTCCTGTGCACCTTTTTTGCTTTCACTTATAAACGGTCCTTCTGCGTGACAGCCTAAAATTTCGCTACCTTCCCAATTTTTGCTTTCTTCTTTCAAGTTGCGGCAAACCTCTAACGCTTTACGTATAACTTTCATATCCACCGTCATAGTAGTAGGCAGATACCCTGTAACACCGTTTGCAAGCAATCCCTTTGAAATTGTTCTTATGCTTTCCTCCTCGCCGTCACACACATCCTTACCAAGATATCCGTGAATGTGCATATCTATAAGACCCGGCGAAACATATCCGCCTGCGGCATCTATAATTTCAGCATTGCAAGGTATATTTTCTTGTGGAACAACACCCTCTATAACATCAGAAAAAAGCAACGCACAACCGTCAACTATACGGTCTTTCAAAATAATTTTACCATTAATTATAGCTTTCATACTAAACCTCCCGAATTATATATTTATATTTGTAGTTGATTGTTTTTCGGTATTAAGTCAACATTAAGTTTAAATGTTATATTAAAAATTCTATCAAAGAAAAGTATGTTATTCAATAGTATAAAAAAACAAAAGTTTGTATTATTTAACACTTATTACAGAATTTGACATTTTAATCTAATTTCGCTATTTTTTTACTGTTTTTCCATTTTTCTTGTATTTATGCTATAATTATATAAAACCTAAAGCCGTTTTAATAGTATTATATTGTTTTACTTTAACACTATATTGCTTTTTTCGAAAAAGCATTTGCAAAAAAGGACTGCATATTATTATAAATGCAGTCCTTTAATATATTAAATTATACTACTTGGGGTATTGTACCAAATTTTCTATATCGTGTGCTTTGTATATTCATAGACGGAATAAAGTCGCCCTCTACGGCATACAAACTACCATCTGTAAGCTTAACCTTTTGTATCGCATTTTCATGACAAATCAATATCATATTGTTGTATTTTTTAATTTGAATAATACCAATTCCAACGGCGAAAATAATTATATAAATTATATTAAGGAGTATAAGATGGATACTAACAATGTAAAGAACACGCTCGACCAAATACCAAAATCCAAACCCAATGCAAAGCGGATTGTAGGTCTTGTTAAAGAAAAAGGCAAGGTAACGGGATATAAATTATCAGACCAAAATATCGTAACAAAAGCCGATGCCGTATCTATGGCAAAGCAGGGTGACATTGCGGGTGTTGGCATTGCCCACCGCAACAATACAGAATACCTTAAGGCTATTCCAAATGGTAATGAAAACGATAATTTAAGCAGTTTGCCTACAGTTTTAAATTAAAACTAATGCAACAACTTTTCGTTGTTGCATTTTTTTAATTACTCTAATATATTTGTAGTTATAAAATCTACGCCCCATTCAGCCAACTGCTCTGCGTCCGCTTTATTATCCACCGTCCAACAATTAACACGCAACCCTTTGCTATGCAAAAAGTCTATAGATTCTTTAGTTAAAGCTTTATAATAAACATCAACATCCATTTTATTCTTAATTACATTTTCCAGCATTTCATCGCTATATTCACCAAAAAGATACTGTACTGCCTGTTTTGGTTCTATTTGTCGTACCTTTATAAGATTCTCATAAACAAACGAAATAAAGGTGACATTTTCAAGGTATTTGTAATCCTTTATAATATCAATAATCTGAGATATTTCTTCTTTTGTAAAATCAGACTTTAATTCTAAAACACCATGCTTTTCATACCTTTTACAAATAGAAATATAATTCTCTAATGAACACAGTCGTAAATCTTTTCTGGATTTAGTGCCCTGCTCATCAAAAAGTATAATCTTCTGTAACTCATCAAAATTACTACTTTCAATATCAATTTCCACACCCGCCAAACGTTTGAGATTGTTATCATGGCAAACCACAAATCTGCCGTCAGCAGTTCTGTGAATATCGGTTTCAATACCGTAATACGAACGGTTGCCCGCCGCTATAAACGCTGAACAGGTATTCTCAACCTCTAACCCCGAAAGCCCCCTGTGTGCCACTATTAAAGTGTTTTTCTTTTTGATTTTTATTGCGTTCATGAAATCCACCCTTTAAATTTACTGTGATAATTTTGTGAAAAACCGTTGAAATCAATATACTAATATATTATACTACATTTGTGTTTAATTTAAAAATAAATTTCAAATAGAAAAATTTTGAATTTATTACAGTTATTTTCGAGGTATTTTTATGTATGATGAACTAACCGAAATCGATATTAAAAAGCTCAAAGAAGAGCTTGAATACAGACTAACCAAAGTTCGCCCTGCAATTCTTGAAGAGGTTAAATTTGCACGCAGCCATGGCGACCTTTCGGAAAATGCCGAATACCACGCCGCCAAACGTGAACGTGGCAAAAACGAAAGCCGCATACGTTATCTGCGCAATATGATTAAAACTGCCGTTGTGGTTGAATTTGCATCTGAAATTGACGCCGTTTCGCTTTTCGACACCGTTACCTACTATGTTGAGGAAGATGATTGTGAAGAACAAGTAAGAATTGTAACTTCGCTAAGGCGTGACCCTTTTAACCGCATTATCAGCAAAGATTCACCTTTAGGCTCCGCCCTTTTAGGCAAGAAAATCGGTGACAGAGTTTGTATTAATACCGATAGCGGTTATAGCTACTATGTAGTTATCAAAAACATTGAAAAGGGTGAAGACGACCCCAACCTTGAAATAAGAAAATACTAGATTTTGAATAAAAAACGGAAAGAAGCCTGGATTTTGCTTTCTTTCCGTTTTAATTTTATACTTTTAAAATTAAATTTGCAATTTTTTTAAAAATTCTTCAGCTTGAGTGCGAGTAGAAAAAATAAAAACCTCTTTATCAGAATATCTATTCAAAAGCTCAATTACTTTTGGTCTACTTTGTAGATTGTAATTTTTTATAAACTCGATAAACTCGGTATCATACTCATTCGTCTCTACCCAAGGCATATCACTTCGAGCTTTTCCCTTGCGTTGCTCAATACCGCTAAGGCAAACCTCTACTGCATAATCAAGAAAAATAACCGTATCGCATGTCTGCATTCTTAGTTCCATTGTAGAAGCATAATTACCGTCAATTATCCATTCTTCGTTTTGAATTATTTTTAATAACTTATCAAGAAAAACGCTTTTTTTAACGGTTGTTTTATCCTTATTCCAAAATAGCATATCTAAATGAAACAGCGGAATATTTGTAACTTTGTGCAATGCTTTAGCAAATGTGCTTTTACCGCTACCCGGACAACCTATTACAATAATCTTCTTCATATCTTCTGTCCTATAAATTATAATTTGCAGGTTGAATTATACCATAAATTATATTTATGTTCAACTCAACATTTACAAAACAAAAAAGAATCAGCTTGCTAAAACCAATTCTTTTCTTTTTGGCCCGCTCGAAGGGATTTGAACCCCCGTTCTTCAGAATCGGAATCTGCTGCGTTATCCAGCTGCGCCACGAGCGGTAATACTTATTTGAATATTATATCTTATGGGGCGGCAATGCCGCCCCATATTTTAATTATTCTTCGTATCCGTTAGGATTATTTGATTGCCAACGCCAAGTATCCTCACACATTTCCTTAATGCCGAACTTTGCTTTCCAACCAAGAATTTTTTCAGCCTTTTCGGGATATGCATAAACTTCATCAGGGTCGCCGGGACGTCTCGAGTCGATAACAAAAGGCACCTCTGCACCCGAAGCGTCTATAAACGCCTGTCTTAACTGCAACACACTTGTGCCGTTACCTGTACCAAGGTTAAATGCCTCGCATCCTATATTACCTAAAGCCCATTCAATAGCCTTTACGTGACCTGCGGCCAAATCAACAACGTGGATATAATCACGAACGCCTGTACCGTCAACAGTATTATAATCATCACCAAAAACGTGAAGCTTTTCAAGCTTACCAACAGCCACCTGACTAATATATGGCATAAGATTATTTGGAATACCCTTAGGGTCTTCACCAATAAGACCGCTTTTATGAGCGCCAATTGGATTAAAATAACGAAGCAATGCAATAGACCATTCGCTATCTGCTACATAAAGGTCACGCAAAATTTCTTCAATAAAGTATTTAGTTCTGCCATAAGGATTGATAGCACCTAAAGGCATACCCTCTTTAAGAGGCATTTCTGTAGCAACACCGTAAACGGTGGCAGAAGAAGAAAATACAATTTTTTTAACATTGTGGCGTGTCATAACCTGAATAAGCCTTAAAGTGCTTATAAGGTTATTATCATAATACATAATTGGCTCTCTTACCGATTCACCAACTGCTTTAAGACCCGCAAAATGAATTACAGCTTCTATATTATTTTCACTAAAAATCTTTTCAAGTGCCTGTTCATCACGAACATCTTGCTTGTAAAATTTAACAGTTTTTCCTGTTATTTTTTTCACTCTTTCAAGTGATTCTTCACTACTGTTATCAAGGTTATCAATTACAATAACATCAAAACCAGCTTCCAGCATTTCTATGCAGGTATGGCTACCTATATAACCTGCACCGCCTGTAACGAGTATAGACATAATCATCCTCCTAAAATTTATCTATATAATTTTACAATATTAAGTATTGTTTGTCAAGAAAGCGAACAATTAAAAGTAAAAAGAACAGATAGATTTTTATACTATCCGTTCTTTTTATATTTTATATGCCTTATTTCTTTTCTAAAACTATTCTGCCAAACTCGGTAGGCTGGAATGTAAAGGGCGCACGCCAGTTACCCATACCGCCATAAATTTGAGTATAGCCGTCTATGCTATGCTTATCACTTTCCGAGAAATCTACACGCATACAGAAACCAAAGCTATCGCAATCATTAAGCTCTACATTTGGCGGCAATAAATCTCTCCACTCAAATGCGGCACGGTAGGTGGTAATATCACCCTCACGCTTAAACTCATACTCAGCTTCACGCATTACAGTCATACTTCTGTTAGAAACGGTGCGCCATCTCCAAACAACCTCTGTTTTTGTATTAGAGGTAAGCGCCATACCTATATGGCTGTAACGTGTTTTGTCAGAATTACCGTCATACAAAGGTTGTAAAATGAATTCTAAGCAAGAACCGTCCCATATATCCATCCAATGTTCAGAGGTAAGACCCTCCTGCAAATGACATTTATCAAAAACCTCGGCATAGATATAGAATTTTTCTTCATCGTAGGAAAGTGATATATCCGCCTTAAGTTCGGGGCGCTCTACTCCACCGATTCTTACATAATATTCATTAGAATCCAGCTTAAATAACGCTTCGTCGGTCTTGCCATAGGGCACCTCTAAAAAGCTTACGAGCTCTTGTTTTACATCCCTGAGACCGTCTTCAAGGTTAAGGTCGATAAGTGAGCGATAACGCTTTTTAGCATCTATATCTCCCACCTTAATTTCTACCTCAAACTTTTCACCGTCTGCTATAGTAAATCTATCATAATTACCGCCAAGTTCGAGCTCAGGCAGTTCTATGCGAAGTCTGCCCTTTAAAGAATCAGTATGGCATTTAACTTGTGCTTTTAAATACCAACCGTCTTCCTTTTTACAAGGCACTGCAGAAAGCGTATAAGGATAATCATAAATAATTACATCAGGCTTTTCAACCTTTATAACATTCAATTTTGCACCGTTTATATATGTAACATTAGCTTCAATATCAAGCACAAGCATACCATCTTTAACGCATACCTGTTTTTTGTTGCCGTACATATCATATACTTCTACGTCACCATCTACCTTAAAAGTAACCTTTTTATCGCCATCTAACGACCATATGATATTTGTTTTTCCGTTTCCGTATTCAATATGCTTTATATAGTCTGTAACAGTTTTATCGGTATAATCAAGTCCGGCTATCATACAATTGAGACAGCTGACAGCCGCATAGGCTTCTTTTGCGGCATTAGGAACAATGCTGCCCTGAGCCTCTATAAGACCCCAGTTACATTCCATATCAAAATTATTTATACCGTCATTTCTGAAATCATAGAAAATAAGACCGTCAATAACATCACTGGTTTCAGATATAGCAAATAATCTTGTAATGGCTGCTGCCTGTTCTTCACGGGTTGCACAGTTATAACCCGTTGAGGTCCAGCCCATTTCGCTTATCCAGACGGGTTTTTCTGGTCCGTATTCCTTAATTACATCTATGCAAGATTGAACATTAGCCTCTGCCTGACCTTGTCTTTCATCAGCATAGGTAGTATCGGTAACACCGCAATACGGATGGATAGAAAACTTATCAAAATAATCATAAGCGCCGGCTCCGAGCATACGTCTTAACCACTCGGGCGCTGTGCCGCAGGTAACGCCTGCTGATACTACTATATTCGGATCAACCTCTTTTAAGGTTTTATATGCCGATTTAAGCATCCAGGTATATTCTTCAGGAGAACAATTAGACCTGCCGAAGCCTAAATTATACTCGTTCCATATCTCGTATCTGGTTATTCTGCCCTTAAGGGTTTCTGCTACTGCTCTGCAATAATTACAATAGGCTTCTAAACCTTCTTCTGAATAAGGTGCCCTACCCTCATCATAAAAATTATTACCATAGTCTAAAATAAAGTTTATTTCAGCATCTTCTTCATAAAAGGCATTTATGGTATTCATATAATTAGGTTTTACTTCGGGCTTACCCTTTTCAGACTCATTATGCTGCCAGAGTATATCATCACGAACCTTATAAATACCGCACTTTTTAACAAGCTCAAAACATTCGTATGTATCGGGTATATCGTGGTAGAACAAATGCACACAGGCACCGCTTTTTTTAAAGTGAGTTTTCGAAGTTCTGATATGCGAAAAAGGCAACGGCTGGCATATAACCTTTTTACCGTTCTTTTTCAAGGTTATAAATAGCATAAAAGCGCCAAAACTATCGGTTAAATCAGGTAAATCTACATAAACCTCTTCCCCGCCTGCTGCCTTTGTTTGCAAAATTAATTTCTTTTCGTCAAAGGGAGCAACAGCAAACTCACAGTCTACAGAAAATTCACCAACACCCACTATTTTAAAGCCGATTTTACGAGGTGCATCATCATTTTCATAAATATTTGAAAGACGTTCGCAAATAGGTTCAATGGTGGCTTCTCCATTCTCTTTCGCACAACACACAAAGCGTGAATAATCTTTCATTAAATTGTCTTGTCTTTTCATAAGGCTCACAACCTTCACCTGTTATTTGCTTGCAGTATAGCATTTAACTACTGCTTTGTCAACCGCTTTTTATTGGAATTTTTTATTTTAGTTTTAATATTAAAAAACCCGATTTACAGCAAGCTGCAAATCGGGTTAAAATATTATTTTTCTAAAACAAATCTACCAAATTCTGAAGGCTGGAATGTGTACATTGCACGCCAATTACCCATACCACCATAGATTTGAGTATACCCGTCAATACTTCTGTTGTTACTTTCGGCATAGTCTACACGCAAGCAGAATCCAAAGCTATCACAATCGCTAAGCTCAACATTTGGTGGCAATAAATTTTTCCAACTGAATGCCGCACGGTAAGAGGTTATATCTCCCTTACGTTCAGCAACAAAGTCGCAGTTTCTTAATCTACCCATAGCGCCGTTAGATACGGTTCGCCATTGCCATGCTACCTGATCATGAATATTAGAGGTAAGCGCCAAGCCTATATGATTATATCTTGTAATAGCGGCATTACCGTCATACAAAGGCTGAAGAATAAATTCAATCGCATCGCCATCCCAAATATCCATCCAATGCTCAGAGGTAAGGCCCTCTTGCAAATGACATTTATCGTGAACATTTGCAGAAATATAGAATTTTTCTTCATCATAAGAAAGCGATATATCTGCTGTAAGCTCAGGACGGTCTACACCACCTATTCTAAAGTAATGCTCTTTAGAATCAAGGGTAAATAATACATCATCGGTTCTGCCATAAGGAATTTGTAAAAAGCTTACAAGCTCAGTTCTTACGTCTCTGAGACCGTCTTCTAAATTAAGGTCAATAAGCGCACGGTAACGCTTTTTAAAGTCTACTTCTGTTCCAACCTTAATTTCAGCCTCAAACTTTTCACCATCAGATATAGTAAATCTTTCGTAATTACCCGAAAGCTCAAGTTCGGGCATTTCCAAACGAATTCTACCCTTTAGACTATCGTTATGACATCTTACAGTAGCTTTTAAATACCAACCGTCTTCCTTTTTAACAGGGGTTGCCGCAAGAGTATACGGAAAATCATATATAATTACATCCGGTTTTTCAACCTTTTCTACAGTAACACCCGCACCCTTTATATATGTAATGGTTTCATCAACTTCAAGTATAAGCTTGCCGTTTTCGGCTACTGCTTCTACACGGTTGCCGTACATATCGTAAACCTCTGCATCGCCAGACACATTAAAGGTTACCTTTTTATTACCGCTTAATGACCAAATAATATTTGTACCGTTTTTATAAGAAATACGCTTAATTTTATCGGTTACGCATTTATCGGCAAAATCGCTGCCGTTTATCATGTAGTTAAGACAGCTTACTGCTACATAAGATTCTTTTGCAGCGCCAACTATAGCATGACCCGACTCTACCAAACCCCAATGAGACTCAAGATGGAATTTATCAACACCGTCATTTCTAAAGTCATAGAAAGTAAGCTCATCTATAACTTCGCTAACCTCTGTAAGCGCAAAAAGTCTTGCTATTAAAGCGGCTTGTTCTTCTCTATCCACATATGTATCAGCCGAAGCGCAGGTCCAACCCATTTCGCTAATCCAAACAGGTTTAGCGGGACCGTATTCTTTAATAACATCTATGCAAGATTGTACATTAGCCTCGGTACCAGCCTGACCTTCATCCGCAGCGGCAGAATCGGTTATACTGCAATAAGGGTGTATAGAAAATTTATCAAAATAATCGTAAGCGCCGGCTTCAAGCATACGTCTTAACCATTCAGGCTGAGTACCGCAGGTAACACCTGCTGTAACAATAATCTCAGGGTCAACCTCTTTTAAGGTTTTATATGCCGCCTTTAGCATCCAAGTGTATGTTTCAGGGTCACAAGAAGATTTACCCATACCTAAATTGTATTCATTCCAAATTTCATACTTTTTAACTATACCCTTGAAAGTTTCAGCTGTGTGTCTGCAATAATTACAATATCCCTCAAGACCTTCTTCGGTATAAGGTGAGCCACCGTCATCATAAAACTCATTGCCATAGTCAAGTATGAATATTATTTCAGAACCGTCAGCACAATAGTAATTTACATTATCTATAACCTGTGGCAGAGTAGCCAACTTACCTTTTTCTTGCTCGGTAGCACGCCAAAGGGTTTCATCCCTTAGCTTATGTATACCGCACTTTTTAATTACCTCATATGTAGATTTACATGTCTCAAGCGGTGCCATAAACATATGCACCTGCGCACCGCATTTTTTAAACCAAGATTCAGAACTTCTTATATGTGAAAACGGCAACGGCTGGCAAATAACCTTTTTACCGTTTTTCCTTAATGTTATAAATATTATAAAAGAACCGTAAATATCGGTTAAATCGGGCAAATTAATATAAATTTCCTCATTAGCAGTTACCTTTTCGGTATAAAGAAGAGCCTTTTTCTCAAACGGAGTTGTAAGCTCGTAAGAAACCTCAAACTCACCCTCGCCTATTATTTTGTAACCTATTTTTTGAGGTGCATCCTCATTTTCATAAATATTTGCAAGACGGTCGCAAATAGCTTCTATAGTGGCTTCACCCACTTCTCTTGAACAGGTAATAAACTTCTCGCCTATTCTCGTTAAATTATCTTGTTTTTTCATAACAACACACCTTTCTAAGTGGTTTTTTTGCAGTATAGCATTTTATATGTGCTTTGTCAACAAAAATACCACTATCAAAGCCTAATTTTTACTCTATTTTTCACAGAGTTTAAAAAATCCGCTTTGCACATTCGCAAAGCGGATAACTTTTATATATTAGGGTCTTCGTTTACAACCTCAGGCGCACCCTCTAATAATTCGGGGTTAGCCAAATATTTCTTTAATTTTCTGAAAGCCGTAGCAAAATAATTGCCTGAACAAATTCTTTCGTCCATAACAACGCCAAGCGGCATGCAACGTTCAAAAACAATTTCATCGCCTTTGCGTTTTGCAACCTCACGCAAATTACCCATTGTAATAAAAACGCTTGTTGTTCCAAAATTATAGCAATGATGATAAATATGGTTTGTTCTTATGGATATAAGGTTTGAAATAGCTAAACTGTTATGAAACGGTGATGCATTTATAATAGCCTTAGGTAATAAACCGTATCTATCCAAAAGCTTGAATATCTTTACACCTATATTTAAAATACCCGGCACACTAAGCAAAAACTTTATAAGTTTTTCAGTACCGTTCTTTTCGGGAGTATTACGATTAGCTTCAACATAGTCATCAATCTTTTGGTTTACGGTAAAAATATCGTCTGTTTTTTCAAAATACATTTTAGACATTGTACCGTGACCGCCCGAACCGCCTTTAAGCACAACCATAGCAACAGGGAACTCATTTCTTGCATATGCCTTTTTGTTAACTATAAAACGGTTAAGCTCGGGAAACTCTGCCGCCGTTCTTAAATATGCAGTAATAATTAGCGCCATGTGGCTTATACTTACGCCTGCTTTGCGTTTTTCATTAATATAGTCATGCATTGGATCATACGGTATATCCAATGTTATCATATTCATAGAGTCAGAACGCTTATCCATTATATGTGCCGCCACAGTATACATTGGATCTGCATTCTTCAGTCTTTTTCCGTCCGCTCTCATAATAACCCCCACTATGTAATGAGTAAATTCAAACTTTTTATATTCTATTCTTAATCACGCAAGAATAGAATACAACCAACTTGTTACCATAACATACTAACATATTTCGACATTTTTTACAACACTTTTTTACTTTAACAAATTATTCAACTGTTCCATTTGAGCCTCTGTAGGCTCGGGTATATTTTCAAATGCAAAGGTTATATTAAGCTTTTCATATTTAGTTTTGCACAGTTTTTTAAAAGGTAACAGCTCTGTTTTTTTAATACAACTGTAACTTTTAGCTATATCTTTAAGCTCGTTGATATTTTCCTTATTATCATTAATAGTGGGAATAATTACCTGCCTTAATATAACGTGTATATTTTTCTGTTGCAAAGCATTTAAAAACTGTAACGGTTTTTGCATACTGCAACCTGCATATTTTTGATAATGCTCTTCATTCGTATACTTAATATCAAGCAAAACATAATCTGTATAATCAAGTAATGAAATTACATCTTCATTTAAAACACTGCCCGAAGTATCAATGCAGGTGTTTATACCTTTTTCGTGACACAAACGAAAAACCTCTTTTACAAATTCAGCCTGTAAAAGCGGTTCCCCGCCCGACACGGTTATACCGCCTTTTTCGCCAAAATATTCACGGTAGCGCTCTGCCTTGCTTACTATTTCTTCAGGGGTATACTGTTCGGCTTTATTCATCTGCCAGGTTTCAGGATTATGACAGCACCCACACCTTAAATTGCACCCTTGCATAAAAACTATAAACCGAACGCCCGGTCCGTCAAGGGTGCCGAGCGTTTGAATGGAATTTACATATCCCTTAATTCCCATATCACATTGCCTCATGGAAGGTTCTTTTTATAACCTCACGCTGTTGCTCACGAGAAAGCTTATGGAAATTAACTGCATAGCCTGAAACTCTTATAGTAAGGTTTGGATATGCTTCAGGGTTGTTATATGCCTCTACCAAGGTGTCACGGTTAAGCACGTTTATGTTTATATGATGTGCTTTTTTAGCAAAGTATCCGTCTAGTATAGAAACCAAATTATCTATACGTTCATCCTCTGCCTTACCAAGAGTATTCGGTGTAATTGAAAATGTGTTTGAAATACCGTCACGGCAGTCATCATAACTGATTTTAGCTACCGAGTTGAGCGAAGCCAATGCACCGTTTTCTTCACGGTTGTGCATAGGATTAGCACCGGGTGCGAAAGCATCGCCTGCAGCTCTGCCATCAGGTGTAGCACCTGTGTTTTTACCATACATTACATTTGAAGTAATAGTAAGCACCGAAAGGGTGTGAACCGCATTTCTGTATGTTGGGGTTTTTCTGAGTTCGGTTATCATTTTGTGTGTCATATCCTTAGCAATAAGGTCAACACGGTCATCATCATTACCGTACTTTGGAAAATCACCAACAGTTTCAAATTCAGTAATAAAGCCTTCTTCATCCTTTATAGGCTTTACATTGGCAAACTTAATAGCGCTTAGCGAGTCAGCCACAACAGAAAGACCTGCTATACCAAAAGCCATAAGACGCTCTACATCTGTATCGTGAAGAGCCATTTGTGACTTCTCATAAGCGTATTTATCGTGCATATAGTGTATAATGTTCATGGTATTTACATAGAGCCTTGAAAGCCATTCCATATAAATATCCATACGCTTCATAACTTCATCAAAGTCAAGCTTTTCACCGTCAAGCACAGGCATCTGAGGACCTATGTGCATTTTGCTTGTAGTATCGTAACCGCCGTTTATAGCTATAAGTAACAGCTTTGCAAGATTACAACGTGCACCAAAGAACTGCATCTGCTTGCCTACCTTCATAGCCGAAACACAGCAAGCTATTGCGTAATCATCGCCATAAATCGGGCGCATAATATCATCATTTTCATACTGAATAGAATCGGTATCGCAAGAAACCTTTGCACAGAACTTTTTAAAGCCCTCAGGCAAATTGTTTGACCAAAGAACAGTAAGATTAGGTTCAGGCGAAGAACCCAAAGTATAAAGTGTGTTTAGAATTCTAAAACTGCTTTTTGAAACTAAGGTTCTGCCATCTTCACCCATACCGCCTACAGCTTCAGTAATCCACATTGGGTCGCCGCCAAAAAGCTCATTGTATTCGGGTGTTCTTAAATGACGAGCCATTCTAAGCTTCATTACAAAATCATCTATAAGCTCTTGTGCAGATGTTTCATCAAGCACGCCGTTAGCTATGTCACGTTCAATATATATATCAAAGAATGTGCTTACTCTGCCTAAAGACATTGCCGCACCGTTTTGCTCTTTAATAGCGGCAAGATATGCAAAATATGTCCACTGAATAGCTTCATGAGCATTTTTAGCAGGCTCGCTTATATCGCAACCGTACATTGCCGCCATTTCTTTCATAAAACCTAAGAATATTATCTGGCGGGAAACCTCTTCACCAAGTCTTATTACTTTGGCATCAAAATCGCCGTTTTCAAGCTGTTTTTTATCTTTTTTCTTTTCTTCTATAAGCCTGTCTATACCGTAAAGTGCAACCCTGCGATAGTCACCAATAATTCTACCTCTGCCGTAAGCATCGGGCAAACCTGTAATTACATGGCACTTACGAGCCGCACGCATTTCATCGGTATATGCTCTGAAAACGCCATCGTTATGCGTTGTACGATAACGGAATTCCTCTTCTATCTTATCACTAAGCTTGTATCCGTATGCTTCACAAGCCTGACGTACCATACGCATACCGCCAAAAGGATTAACACCACGCTTTAAGGGGCGGTTGGTTTGCAAGCCCACTATAAGCTCGTTTTCCTTATCAAGATATCCCGGAGAATAGCTGGTAAGCGAAGAAACTGTTGCGGTATCTACATCCAAAACACCACCATATTGACGCTCTAGCGCAAACAAACCTTCAAGCTTTTTCATAAGTGCGCTTGTACGCTCCGTAGCACCGCTCAAAAAGCTATGATCACCGGTGTATTCCTTATAATTCTGTTGTATAAAATCACGTACATTGATTTCATCCTGCCATACGCCTGTTTTAAAACCGTTCCAATTTTTATGTTCCATAATTTTCTCCTTTCCTGGGACAACCCTGATTTTTAGTATCAAAAGGGCAACCCAGTTCATAAAATAAAACTGAATTGCCCAGACGGTCGGCTAAAAAGCCCTTACACTCCCTTGCGGTAATCCGCAAATCCGTCAGTTATGTAAGGTGTATTATGATTTTACAGCACAAAGCGCATTTTGTCAACTATATATTGTGTTATTTTTGCACAAAACCACAAAATATGTTAATTTCACCATAATACACCCTGTTTTCTTATAATTTTTGATATTTTCGCCATTATTAATAACGTTAGCAAAATTTTAATTGATAATAATTATAACCTATGATATAATTATTATAATTATAGTTAATTGACAGCAAAAGGAGATTTTATAATGAAAACCATAGTTTCTGTAATTGGCAAAGATGATGTTGGCATAATATCAAAAGTAAGTTCTGTTTGCGCTGAATGCAATGCAAACATAGTAGATATAACACAGTCTGTTTTACAGGATATGTTTGTAATGGTAATGCTTACCGAAATTAACGAGCTTAATTGCTCTTTTTCGGATTTTTCTAAAAAGATGCAGAAAATAGGCGAAGAAAAAGCTCTTGATGTAAGGGTTATGCACGAAGACATATTTAACTCTATGCACAGAATTTAAGAGGTAATAAAATGATTAATCTTAACGATATAATGGAAATCATAAATATGATTTCCGAAGAAAATCTTGACATTAGAACCGTTACAATGGGTATATCACTTTTAGATTGTGCCGCTTCTGATGCAAAGATAGCTTGCGATAAAATTTATGATAAAATTACCCGCCTTGCAGGCAATCTTGTAAAAACAGGCGAAACAATAGAGGCTAAATACGGTATTCCCATTATAAACAAGCGTATTTCCGTAACCCCTATTGCTATGATAGCTGCCGCCTCAGGCGGTGACCCTGTGCTTTACGCAAAGGCTTTGCAACGTGCCGCAGACGCTACAGGCGTAAACTTTATAGGTGGATATTCTGCACTTGTACATAAAGGCTTTTCTGCAGGTGACGAAGCACTTATTCGTTCCATTCCCGAAGCTTTATCGGTTACTAACAACATCTGCTCTTCTGTAAATATAGGTTCTACCAAAGCCCGCATAAATATGGATGCCGTTAAACTTATGGGACAAATTGTACGCCAAGCCGCCGAAATCACAGCAGATAGAGACTGTATAGGTTGTGCAAAATTAGTTATTTTCTGTAACGCAGTAGAAGATAATCCCTTTATGGCAGGCGCTTTTCATGGCGTTGGCGAGCCTGATGCTGTAGTACATGTAGGTGTTTCTGGTCCCGGTGTTGTTCAGGCTGCTATTAAAAAATGTCCTGACGGTGATTTAGGTCAAATTGCAGAAATTATCAAACGCACCGCATTCAAAATCACCCGTATGGGTCAGCTTGTTGGTACCGAAGCTTCAAAAATGCTTGATGTGCCGTTTGGTATAGTTGACTTATCTCTAGCCCCCACCCCCGCAGTTGGCGACTCTGTAGCACATATACTTGAAGAAATGGGACTTGATGTGTGCGGTACCCACGGCACCACCGCCGCCCTTGCTATGCTTAACGATGCTGTTAAAAAAGGTGGCGTTATGGCTTCGTCATATGTTGGCGGTCTTTCGGGTGCATTTATTCCTGTTTCTGAGGATGCCGGTATGATTGCCGCTGCTCGCTCGGGCGATTTAGAGCTTTCTAAGCTAGAGGCTATGACCGCTGTTTGCTCTGTTGGTCTTGATATGATAGCAATTCCGGGCGAAACACCTGCCGAGGTTATTTCTGGCATTATTGCAGACGAAGCCGCAATCGGTATGGTAAACTCTAAAACCACCGCAGTAAGAGTTATTCCCGCAATAGGCAAAAAAGCCGGCGAAACACTTGAATTTGGCGGTCTTTTGGGTTCTGGACCTATTATGAATGTAAATCTTAACAAAACTCCGGCTAAATTTATTAACCGTGCCGGCAGAATACCTGCGCCCTTACAAAGCCTTAAAAATTAAAGATTGACTTGGTACATATTATATAGTATTATTATTCTTGTTGAGGTGATAAAATGGTTTATTCTTTGGCTGACTTTAAAATTGAATATGATAGCAGATTCAATAAATTCAAACGCTTTTGTGCAGATTATGAATCTTCTGACAAACCGGATTTTGAAATAAAAATTACCGATGCAGACTTTCAGTATGAAAAAAAGGTAGCTGAAGGTAACTTTGCACCTAACTATCTTGAAACACTAGCCTTTTACAGAAAGCTTGCGGATATTTTACCTTTAAAAAATGCATTTTTATTGCATTCTGCTCTTTTTGATGTTGACGGTACAGGTGTTGCTTTTGCCGCTCACAGCGGAACAGGCAAAACCACTCATATGCTTTTGTGGCAACAGCTTTTGGGTGATAGGTTTAAAATAATTAACGGCGATAAGCCTATTATTCGTTTCTTTGACGATGAGCCAAATACTGTTTATGGCTACGGTACGCCTTGGAATGGCAAAGAAAATCTTGGTTGCAACGGAAAAACCACAGTAAAGCATATATGTTTTATTGAACGTGCCGAAACAAATTCTTGCGAAAAAATGCAAGACGATGACCTTGTTGATAGAATTTTAAATCAAGTTTATATGCCACATACACCTATGGGTGCAATAGCGGCAATGCAGTTAGTAGACCGTTTCTTAAAGAATTGCGAAATTTGGAAAATTAAATGTAATATGGACATTTCGGCAGCCGAGGTGGCTTATAACACAATTTTTAAAAAAATCTAAGGAGAAACTATTATGAAACTTAAATATTCTTTTGTAACAAACGAGGTTGCAGATAAAATTGTAGCTGTAGCTGTTGGCGATGACATGGAGAAATTCAACGGATTTATTAAAATGAACGATGTTAGCGCATACATTTTTAATATGCTTAAAGAAGATGTTACTGTAGACGATATAGTAGCCGCTATGCAAAAAGATTACGCCGATGCTACTGAAGCTGAAATTCGTGAAAACGTAGAAGGCTTTATTACAGAGCTCAAAAAATCGGACGTGCTTGAATAATGGATGATTTTTTTAAAAATGCGGACGAGGTTTTAAAAACCGAACCCGAAGTAGCAATACTTACCCGTGGAATTAGTATGCGCCCTATGCTTCGTGAGCATAAGGACATAGTGATTATAGAACGAGTAAATCGAAAGCTTAAAAGATACGACGTTCCGCTTTACAGACGCCCTAATTGCGACCGATTTGTTTTACATAGAATTATTAAAATAACCGATAATGGATATGTAATAAGGGGCGATAATCTTCTGTATAACGAATATGAAGTTACAGATGATGATATTATAGGCGTGCTTAAAGCCTTTTACCGAAACGGTAAATATTACGACTGTGCAACAAGTAAAGCTTACAAGGCCTATATTATACTCAATCAGATTTATTCACCTATCAGAATATTTTGGCGTTTAAAAATTAAGGTGTTTTTAAGCAAAATAAAACGTCTTTTTATTAAATAATTTAAAACCCGTAGTATTACGGGTTTTTCTTTTTTATATATTCCGTCGACTTGACAAATACCCCCTATGGGTATATAATGCTTTTTAAAAGAGGTGTGCTATGAAAACTTCAAAATTTATTATAAGCGGTATGTCTTGTGCGGCATGCTCTGCCTCGGTAAACAGGGTTGTAACAAGGCTTGACGGTGTTAAGGAATGTGACGTTAACCTTATAACCGGTAAAATGACCGTAAAGTATAATGAAAAAAAGGTTTCTACAAAAGATTTTACACGTGTTGTAGAAAAAGCAGGCTTTGGAATTGAACCCGATAACAAAACCGAAGAAAAACCCAAAAATCTAAAGCGGGAAAACAGCTTTTTACCTATTATTATTTCCGCCGCATTTAGTATTGTTCTACTCTATATTTCTATGGGGCAAATGCTTTTTAAAAATATTCCTTTGCCGAATTTTTTAAATATAAACTCAAACCCATATAATTTTGCACTAACACAGCTTTTGCTTTGTTTGCCGGCTCTGTTTTACGGCAGAAAGTTTTTTACAAAAGGTATTCCGTTACTTTTTAAAGGTCATCCTAATATGGATTCCTTAGTAGCCATAGGCGCAGGTGCTTCATTTATATATAGCATTGTAATGACATATAGCATAAACAGTAATCCGCATGCGGTGCATAATCTTTACTTTGAATCGGTAGCGGTTGTGATAACCCTTGTTATGTTGGGCAAATTTTTTGAAGCAAAAAGCAAAACTAAAACCGCCGATGCTATAAAGAAGCTTATAGAGCTTTCGCCCGATACTGCCACGGTTTTGCGAAACGGCAGCGAAATCACCGTTTCTACTGGTGAAATTCAGGTAGACGAAACAATTGTTGTAAAATCAGGCGAAAAAATAGCGCTTGACGGTGTTGTGCTAAAAGGTAGCGGCTCTTGTGATGAATCTATGCTAACTGGTGAAAGTCTACCTGTTGAAAAAAACGTTGGTGACAGCGTAACAGGCGGAAGTATAAACCTTAACGGTCTTTTATATATAAAGGTAACCCGCATTGGTGAAGATACCACACTTGCTAAAATCATTAAATTTGTAGAAGACGCTCAAACCAAAAAAGCCCCAATTTCAAAAACTGCTGACTTTGTAGCAAGTATTTTTGTGCCGTCGGTTATATTTATAGCACTTGTTTCTTTTATTGCTTGGTATGTAGCTACCAAAGATTTCGCCTTTGCGCTTAAAATTTTTACAAGTGTGTTAGTGGTAGCTTGCCCCTGCGCTTTGGGACTTGCCACACCAACTGCCATTATGGTAGGAACAGGTCTCAGTGCTACAAATGGTATTTTAATTAAAAACGGCGAAATTTTAGAAATCACCCATAAAATTAAGGTGGCTGTTTTTGATAAAACCGGTACTGTTACTACAGGCAAGCCTATAGTTTCAGATGTTTCTTCGCTTAATACCGAAAAACTTATACGCTATGCCGCTATTGCCGAAAAAGGCTCTACTCACCCGCTGGCATGTGCAATAACAGAACACGCTAAGCTGAATGGCATAGATTTTTCGTCTGCACCGCAAAATTTTGAAACCTTTGCAGGTAAAGGCATTTCCTGTAAAATAGATGAAAGCGATGTGCTTGTTGGCAATTTGCTTTTTCTTAATGAAAAAGGTATACTAAAGAATAATTACTTAGAAACTGCCGAAAATTTTGCAAGCCAAGGTAAATCCACCGTGTTCGTAGCACAAAATGGTACAGTTTTGGGCGTTGTTGCAATATCAGATGAGGTTAAGCGTTCTTCTGCAGATGCTTTTAGCAAGCTGAAATCTATGGGTATAAAAACAGTTTTGCTTTCGGGCGATAATAAGCTTTGCGCCGATAATATAGGCTGTGTAATCGGTGCAGATGAAATATATTCCGAAGTATTGCCACAGCAAAAGGCTGTTATTCTTTCTGAAATTCAAAAAAAATACGGCAAGGTTATGATGATTGGCGATGGAATTAATGACGCCCCTGCTTTAAGCAAAGCTGACATTGGCTGTGCTATTGGCAATGGCAGCGATATTGCAATTGAAGCTGCCGATATTGTTCTTATGAAAAATGACCCGTGCGATGTAGCTAAAGCCATACATTTAAGCCAGCTTACCATTAAAAATATAAAACAGAATTTATTCTGGGCATTTTGCTACAACACTATTTGTATTCCTATAGCTGCAGGCTTGCTTTACATTTTTGGCGGACCGTTGCTTAATCCTATGCTTGCAGGTCTTGCAATGTCGTTAAGCTCGGTTTTTGTTGTAGGAAATGCATTAAGACTGCGAGGTAAAAAGCTATGACAGAATGTTGTTGCGAAAAAAAGCATAAAAAGCGTGACGAGGCTGAGTACAAAGCACTCGTAAACCGTCTTAACCGCATAGAAGGTCAGGTGCGTGGAGTTAAAAACATGCTTGATACCGACGCTTACTGTACCGACATTTTAACACAGGTTTCGGCTATACAAGCCGCACTTAATGCCTTTAATAAGCAACTGCTTTCAAACCATATCCACACCTGTGTTGTTCAAAACATTAAAGCTGGTAACGAGCTTGTAATAGATGAGCTTGTTACTGCATTACAAAAACTTATGAAATGAGGAATTATTATGTTGCACAAAATATCTGTACCTGATATGCACTGCGAAAACTGTGTAAAGCGCATAAATAATGCGCTAAATGAAACCGGAATAAAATTTTCAGTAGAGCTTGAAACTAAAACCGTTACGGTAGACGGTTGCGAGCATTGCCTTAAAACCGCTATAAGCGAGCTAGAGGATTTAGGCTTTACACCCGCAGTAATATAGTTTATAATTTTTTATTATGTTTAAGGAGGTTTTGCACTTGAACAAAACCGAAACAAAGCTACAATATAAGGTATGTGATGTAAGAGAAGACGCCTTGCCTGTAATAATTGTAGCCGCAGGCTCTTCAAGCAGAATGAATGGCGTAAACAAGCAACTGCTTGAAATTAACGGCATACCCGTAATAGTTAAAACTATGTTAGCTTTTGAAGAATGTAACGCTATTAAAAATATTATTCTTGTAACCAAGGCGGATAATATTTTTTCTTTTCAGCTTTTAGCCGAAAAGTATGGCATTTCAAAGCTTAGCGATATAGTATGTGGCGGTAACTCTCGTCAGGAATCAGTTTTAAACGGACTAAAACGGTTAGGCAAAAACGACCAAGCTGTACTTATACACGATGGCGCACGTCCGTTAGTAAACCAAAATATAATATATAATGTAGCAGATGCGTTAAAATTATATCCGGCAGTTACCTGTGCTGTAAAAGTAAAAGATACCATAAAACAAATCTTGCCTGACGGTAAGGTTGAAAAAACCTTAAACCGTGATACACTTGTAGCGGTACAAACCCCACAAGGCGTGCGTGTTAATGAATATCGCAAGGCTATAGAAGATTTAAAAGATATTTCTGCCTTTACCGATGACACTTCTATTATGGAAGCCGCAGGATTTGATGTTTATACGGTTGAGGGCAGTTATATGAATATAAAAATAACAACCCCCGAAGATATTGCCACGGCAGAAAGCATAGCAGAAAGCGAGGATTTATAATGAGAATAGGTCACGGATACGATGTTCACCGTCTTGTAGAAAACAGACAACTTATTTTAGGCGGTGTAACCATACCCTTTGAATTAGGACTTTTAGGTCATTCGGACGCTGATGTGCTTTTGCACGCAATTTGCGACAGTTTACTTGGTGCCGCCGCATTGGGCGATATTGGCAAGCATTTTCCAGACAATGATAACACCTTTAAAAATATAGATAGCCGTATTCTGCTTAAGAAAACCGTAGAGCTTATAGCTCAAAAAGGATACAGCATAGTAAATATAGATGCGACAATTATTGCACAAAAGCCAAAGATTGCTCCCTTTATTTCCCAAATGGTGCAAAACATTGCAGAAGATTGTAATATAACTGTGGACTGTATAAATGTAAAGGCTACTACTGAAGAGGGCTTAGGTTTCACAGGCACACTTTCGGGCATTTCGGCGCACGCTGTATGTATAATCAACTAATGTAATATAACACAGCAATCATTAGTATAATAATTATATAAATGTGATTATTAATTGGTGGTTTGTATGAAAATTTTTATTATATTATCAAAAAAATCCTTAGCTATAATTTTAGCCACACTTATTGTACTGCTTATATTAATAGGTCAAATAGTATCGGCAGATGTCGGCAAAATCGACGGTTCTACCCACGCTAAAAGGATAGCTTACCTTAAATCGCTTAATCTGCAGGTTGACGATTCTAATCCCACTTCAAAAGCTATAATTATCCCCGAAAGCTTTAATGATGTATATAATCAATACAACATTATACAAAAAAAGGCGGGATTTGATTTATCAAACCATAAGGGAAAAACCGCTACATTATATACATATTCACTTAACAGCGAATCCAATGTACACGTTATTGTGTGTGATAATGTTATTATAGGCGGCGATATAGCCGAAATAAGCATTAACGGGAATATTAAACCCCTTACAAGAATTTAAAATATAAAAAAGAAAGTAAAATGTATGAATTTGCAAAGATTAGATAAAATAGTATCATCTGCTAAAAATATTTCCAGAACTGATGCCAGACGAATTATCCGCCAAGGTAAAATTACCGTTGGCGGTGAGGTTATGCGTGACATAAGCTTGAAATTAAACGCAGAAGATAGCCAAATAGAATATTTAGGACAAGCTCTTTCGTTTAAGGAACATATATATATATTAATGAACAAACCAAAAGGTATTCTTTCTGCCTCTAACGATAAATCAAGAAAAACCGTGGTAGACTTGGTTCCGGATACCCTTAAGCGAGCAGAGCTTTTCCCTGTAGGCAGACTAGATAAAGATACCACAGGTCTGTTAATTATTACTGATGACGGTGATTTTGCACATAAAGTAATTTCACCAAAAAAGAATATTTCAAAATGTTATTCCGTTGTTCTTGACGGCACACTAACCAACGAAATGATAGACACATTTGCCGAAGGTGTAGTTTTGGCAGACGGTACTACTTGCAAACCAGCACAGCTAAAAATTATAGATGATACTAAAGCAGAGGTTGTAATAACCGAAGGTAAATATCATCAAATCAAAAGAATGTTTGGCACTGTAGGTCTAGGGGTGGTAGAGTTAGAACGCATTTCTATAGGCAAAATGGTTCTACCCCAAAATCTACCATATGGACAGTGTAAAGAGCTGTCGAAAAGCGAAATTTGTGAAATATTTGATAATTAGTATGCATATTCAACAAAATACGTTTTATAACATTGGATATATTAAGCATAGCATTATTTGAAAAAGTTTGGTATAATACTATCGTTAAAAGTATTACTAGCATTTTTTAGGAGGCTGCAATAATGGCAAGTTTATCTCTACGCAACGTTTACAAAAGATATCCTGGTGGCGTAACAGCTGTTTCAGATTTCAACCTTGAAATTAAAGACAAGGAATTTATCATCCTTGTTGGTCCTTCAGGTTGCGGTAAATCAACTACTCTTAGAATGGTTGCCGGTCTTGAAGAAATTTCTGACGGTGAAATCTACATCGGCGATCGTCTTGTAAATGACGTTGCTCCTAAGGATCGTGACATAGCAATGGTTTTCCAGAACTATGCTCTTTATCCTCACATGACAGTATTCGACAATATGGCTTTCGGTCTTAAGCTCCGTAAGACTCCTAAGGAGGAGATCAAGCGCAGAGTTGAAGA